>CALGFL010000157.1 GCA_937881145.1 uncultured Bordetella sp. | reverse complement strand
AGGATGAGCAGCTTGGGATTGGTCATCAGCGCGCGGCCGATCGCCAGCATCTGCTGCTCGCCGCCGGACAGGTTGCCGCCCAGGTTCTTCTCGCGTTCGCGCAGGCGCGGGAACAGGCGGTAGATGCGGTCCAGCGTCCAGGGCGAGTCGGCGCCGTGGCGGTTGTGGGCCGTGGCGACCAGGGTCTCGCGCACGGTGAGCGTCGGAAGGATCTGGCGGCCTTCGGGCACCAGGCCGACGCCGGCGCGCGCGATGCGGTGCGAGGCGGCGCCGTGGATGGGTTTGCCGTCGAACGCGATCTCGCCGTGCGCCGGCCGCATGAGCCCCGTGATCGACTTGACGGTGGTCGACTTGCCCATGCCGTTGCGGCCGAGCAGCGTGACGAAGGCGCCGCGCTCGATTTCCAGGCTCATGCCGAAGAGGGCCTGGCTCGCGCCGTAGAAAGATTCGACGCCGGACAGCGACAGCAAGGCGTTCATGCGGCAGCCCCCATCGTCTCGCTGCGCGTCTCGTCGCCCAAATAGGCTTCTCGCACCGCCGCGTCGTCGCGGATGGCGTTGGCGTTGCCGCAGGCGATGGCGCGGCCGTAGACCAGCACCGTGATGCGGTCGGCCAGCGCGAACACGGCGTCCATGTCGTGCTCGACCAGCACCATGGCGCAGTCGCCCTTGAGCTGGGCGAGCAGGTGCGTCATCTGCTCCGATTCCGCCTGGCTCATGCCGGCCATCGGCTCGTCGAGAAGCAGCAGCTTGGGTCTGCCGGCCAGCGCCATGGCCAGCTCCAGTTGGCGATGCTCGCCGTGCGCGAGCGCCGCCGCCGGCACCTGCATGCGCGCACCCAGGCCCACGCGGGCCAGCAGTTCGCGCGCCGGCTCGACGAGCGCGGCTTCGCCGATGGCGGGTTTCCAGAAGACGAAACTGTGGCCCTGCATGGCCTGCACGGCCACCAGCACATTTTGCAGCGCGGTGAACTCGGGAAAGATCGAGGTGATCTGGTAAGAGCGCGCGAGCCCGGCATGGGCGCGTTTTTCTATGGGCAGGGCGGTGATGTCGCGCCCGTCGAAATGAATCGCGCCTTCGTCCGGATGCAGCTCGCCGGCCAACTGAGCGATCAGCGTGCTCTTGCCGGCGCCGTTGGGGCCGATGATGGCGTGCAGCTCGCCGGGGGCGACGTCGAAGCTGAAGTGGTCGGTGGCCAGCAGGCCGCCGTAGCGTTTGACCAGGCGGTCCGCACGCAAGAGACTCGTGCTTTGCTGCCGGGCCGTCCCAAGGCAAAAACGGTCTCCTTGGGGGGCAGCAAGCCCGCAGGGCGCGCCGTGTGGGCCATCCCCGTTTTCCTGGACGTTGTCGCGGCGGGCGAGGCGCGCCTGCATGTCTTCGATCACACCATACAGCCCGCGCCGCGACAGCAGCACCGACACGACAATGAGCGGCCCGAAGAGGATCATCCAGTGCTCGGTCAGCGCCTTCAGACCCTCGTCGGCGAGCAGCATCGCAGTGGTGCCCAGCAGCGGCCCGAAGAAGGAGCCGAGTCCGCCAAGCACCACCATCACGATCATTTCGCCCGAGGTCGTCCAGGTCATGTAGGCCGGCGACACGAAGTGCGTGAGATTGGCATAGAGCATGCCGGCCAGGCCGCAGACCATGGCGCTGACGACGTAGGCGGCGAGCTTGTAGCGCAGCGTCGGAAAGCCCAGCGCGCGCATGCGGCGGTTGTTCTGGCGCGCGCCGCGCACGACCATGCCAAAGCGTGCCTGGACCAGCCGGCGGCCGGCCCACAGGCACAGGCACAGCACGACGAAGGCGGTGTAGTAGAGCATCGTGGGGTTGTCGAGCATGATGCCGCCGAAGCGGCTGCCCGCATTGACCGACAGGCCGTCGTCGCCGCCATACTGCCTGAGGCTGACGGCGAGGAAATAGAACATCTGCGCGAAGGCCAGCGTGATCATGATGAAGGCGATGCCAGTGGTGCGCAGCGAAAGCACGCCCGTGACCAGGCCCACGCCGGCGCACAGCAATAGCGTCACGGCCAGGTGCACGAAGCCGTTGTCGATGCCGTGATACGAGCAGATGGCCACCACATATGCGCCCAGGCCGAGAAACAGCGCGTGGCCGAAGCTGACCATGCCGCCGTAGCCGATGATGAGATCCAGCGACAGGGCCGCGATGGCGAAGATCACGATGCGGCCGAAGAGGATCAAATAAAACGGCTGCTGCGCGAGCTGCGCGTAGACGGGCACCAGGGCCAGGGCTGCGAGCAGCAGAAGCGGCACGGCGATGCGCAGATTGAATTTCATTGTTTTCTTCAGCCGTGTTTGACCGGGAACAGGCCCTGTGGGCGCACCGCCAGCACGACGGCCATGACCAGGTAGATGAGCATCGAGGCCAGCGCGGGG
Organism: uncultured Bordetella sp.; assembly: GCA_937881145.1. Lineage (GTDB taxonomy): Bacteria > Pseudomonadota > Gammaproteobacteria > Burkholderiales > Burkholderiaceae_B > Bordetella. The sequence continues at coordinate 93 of CALGFL010000157.1, read as the reverse complement.
CCGGCGGTATCGGCGGTGCTGCGGTCGAGCAGGCTGCGTAGCAGCGCGGGCAGGAGCGTGATCGACGCCAGCATCACGATGGCGACCGTCACC
>CALGFL010000156.1 GCA_937881145.1 uncultured Bordetella sp. | reverse complement strand
CTGCCCTCGGTAATGATCGAGCCATTCGCGCGCGAAGGCGAAACGATCCAGCGGCAAGGCGGATGCCCCCGCCGCGCGAATGGCGGCAGGCAAGGCCTGCGGCACTTCGAGCACGAAGGTCTGGATCTTGAAGCAGAGCTTCTCGTTTGGCAGTTCGGGCCAGCCTTGCCTGGCGGGTGCGGCCGAACGCGCATTCGGCGCGGAAACCGTCGCGCTGCGCTGGTTGGCCTCGCGCTGCTGTTCGAGTAGGCGACTCTGTTCCGCGTTCGCGCGGCCGGCAGCGGCCTGATCCGTGGAAGTGATGTTTTGCTGGGCGTTTGCTGCGAGAGGGATGAGAAATACTGATAAGAGTAAAGAAAACCGCTTTGCAAAGCTCATTTTTTTGGTTTTTAAATGAATTATTGCGTTTGAACCGGAATCAACGAAACCTTGCCATCGGTTGATTTGATATCGAAAACAACCACAGAACACCCATTGCCGCTCAGGTAAGAATCCACCTCGTAGTTCTGGCCAGCTTGCGGCACAAAACTGACCATATTGCTTGAGCAATCGCCTTCATGATAGTAAAGCGACCCGCCCTGCGCGAGCGGAGTAATACTGGACAATCCGATATATGCCCCTTGCACTTTAACTGGCTTACCGGCAGGGATAACAAATTCCCGGTAAAACGCCGTGGATAAAATTCCGTTTTGAGCGGCTAGATTTTGGGTGTTTTCAGTTGCAGGCATGCCGATACTTTCGTTTTTTGACATACCTAGCATGGAGCCAAAGGCATCGCCCAGGCTGCCGCCGACGGTGATTTTTTCAGTCTTGGCGGCGTTCCCTTGGCCTATCTGCACGAACATGATGGACGGCCTGCCATTTTGACCAAACAAGCGAATTCGTGCGGAGGTCTCGGGGTTGTAGTGTTGGGTGCTTGCAGGCATTTCCGTCGCGGCGCAGCCGGCGAGAAGAACGGTTAAAGCGAAGACAGATAAAACTTTGGTTTTCATAAATTCTCGTCTAATCATCAAATTTTTTTGCATAAATTTCTTGCATTAGATCTGTACCTGGCTCAATCGCTGATTGACTTCATCGAGGTCGAAGGCAGCGGGATCGAAGCGTTTGCCATGCCAGAGCAGCATGTCATCGTATTCGGGGTGGGCGCGGTCAGAGAGAACGTGCAGGAAGTGTTCGTAGCCCGGCAGGCCGCCGACATCTTCGGGCGGACAGGCGTTGGCGCCGTCCAGGCACCAGGGCGAGGCCATCGGGCCGTTGAAGGTGGCTACCTCCATGAGACGGACCTCATGCTCCCAGTAGTCACCGAAGTCGTATAGGTAGTCAAGGCTTTGGGCATCGCCCAGCGCATTGTCCAGCCGCACCCGCTTTTCGCTACGCAGGTTCGGCTCGGGATAGTCGGGGTCTGGCTCGCCATAGCGCACGCCGTTGATGGCGAACTCATGCAGATGCCCGCCCTGCCAGCCCATGGCACGCAGGATGGTGACGTGCAACTTGGGCAGTGTGATGCGACTGGGCACGACCACGGTGCGATGGATGATGGGCGTGATGTGACGCAATTCGATGCGCAGCACCAGCGCCGTGCCTTGCAGGGGAACGACCTTTGGGCCGCTTACGCTGCCTGTTCGTTGCAGGGTGAAGCCAGATTCCATGGCAACAGATCCTGGATGCGATTGATAGAGTGATCGGCGATGCGGGCCAACACCTCGCGCAGGTAGGCCATGGGATCGATGCCGTTCATTGCTGCCATACCGAGCAGGCTGTAGAGCGCCACCGCACGTAGCGCGCTCGGCCGGGTTGTTGTCGATCTCGATGCGGCCTTCGTCGACATAGCGCCTCAGTGCCGCCCACTGCGCCAAGGCGCGCATGGTGTCGTGCTGCCAGTCACAACGATGGGTAGTCCGCCGGTGCTCGTACACCAATCGCACCGCTCGTTCACGCAATTCCGGGGAAAACTTGTTCGCGTTGTTCTTGCTCATGGCTCCATTCTCTCAAGGGTTGGAGCCTCCGCAAAACCCGGGGCGATTCAATGCAGAATGTCGAACACATTCGAACCAAATCGAATCAGCTGTGCTCCAGCGGCAAGCACATCGATGCTCTCAGCTGCAAGCGCGAGCAAACGTCCTGATGCCTGATCTCTATGCCCTATCTCCTTCTGCCACAGCTCGTAAGCGCGTTCGAACAGCGCGTTGGCATTAATCTCAGACGTAAAGCCAAGACGCTGGTAGGCGGCAGCTGCAACAATCGTGTTGCGCACTTCGAGCGACTCAAACTCGATCGTCCCATCTACCAATTTGCACCCTTTCGGCAAATCGATCTCTGCCGTTGTTTGCTCAGATGACAACTTCAAACGAAGCTCTAATTTCCTTGCTTCGTGAAGTTGCAGCGCAAGGTCAGCAATATGTGGGTAGCCCGCAGGTGTAGGCTCAACTTGTTGACTCAACAGATACTTCCTTGGAGATCAAAGCAGTACACGCAACATCCTTTGCGTATAAGCCAATCCGTAAGCTTCCCCGTCAAGTAGACAGTTTGTTGTTGTAGACATTCGAAGCCAGGGTTAACCGGGGCAGATATTGCACCGGCGGTCAGGATCGTGTGAACTGGTATCGGTAACGATAGACACCATGTCTCGATTTGTGGAGTCTGCACGGCAGTCCCATGGTTCTCATCCAGAGAGATGAGGACCCCCACTGAGGACCACCTAATGAGAAGAACCAAGAAAAAAGGTCCTGAAAAATCAGGACCTTTGTAAAGCTTGGCGGAGACAGAGGGATTCGAACCCTCGATGCAAGTTTTAGCTCACATGCTCCCTTAGCAGGGGAGTACCTTCAACCTCTCGGCCATGTCTCCGGAAACAACCCAGAATTCTAGCAGAATTTCCGCATCGTCGTTGCGACACGGAAAACCCCGACCAGAGAGCCGCGTCAGCCCTTGGCCGCCGGCTCCTTGTCCAGGTCGAAGGCCTTGTGCAGGGCGCGCACGGCCAGTTCCAGGTATTTGTCGTCGATGAGCACCGAGGTCTTGATTTCGCTGGTGCTGATCATCTGGATGTTGATGCCGTCCTGCGACAGGGTCTGGAACATCAGGCTGGCCACGCCCACGTGCGAGCGCATGCCGATGCCGACGATGGAAACCTTGGCGACCTTCTCGTCGGTGATCAGTTCGCGCGCGCCCACGGCGGGGATCACGTCGCGCTTGAGCACGTCGATGGTGCGCAGGAACTCGTTGCGGTTGACCGTGAACGAGAAGTCGGTGGTGCCGGCCACGGACACGTTCTGCACGATCATGTCCACGTCGATATTGGCCGCGGCGACCGGGCCCAGGATGGAGTAGGCGATGCCCGGCTTGTCGGGCACGGCCAACAGGGTGATCTTGGCTTCGTCGCGGCTGAAGGCGATGCCCGAGACAACGGCGGCTTCCATTTTTTCGTCTTCCTCAAAAGTAATCAGCGTGCCCGAACGCATTTCTTCGTCGAGCGGCATGAGCGGGTCGGTCAGCGACGACAGCACGCGCGTAGGCACGCGGTACTTGCCGGCGAACTCCACCGAGCGGATCTGCAGGACCTTGGAGCCCAGCGAGGCCATCTCCAGCATTTCCTCGAAAGAAACGACGGCCATGCGGCGCGCTTCGGGCACCACGCGCGGGTCGGTGGTGTAGACGCCGTCGACGTCGGTGTAGATCAGGCATTCGTCGGCGCCGATGGCGGCCGCCACGGCCACGGCCGAGGTGTCGGAGCCGCCGCGCCCCAGCGTGGTGATGTGGCCTTCGTCGTCCACGCCCTGAAAACCGGTGACGATGACCACGCGGCCGTGGTTCAGGTCGCCGCGGATGCGCGTGTCGTCGATCGAGTTGATGCGCGCCTTGGTGTAGGCCGAATCGGTCTTTACGGCCACTTGCCAGCCGGCATAGCTGCGCGCCTGGACGCCTTCGGCCTGCAGGGCGATGGCCAGAAGGCCGCTGCTGACCTGCTCGCCCGTGGCGGCGATCGCATCGAGTTCGCGGCCGTCGGGCTGCGGCGACAGCTCGCGCGCCAGGCCCAGCAGACGATTGGTCTCGCCCGACATCGCGGAAGGGACGACCACCACTTGATGGCCTGCGGCATGCCACTTGGCAACCCGGCGCGCGACATTTCTGATGCGCTCGATGGAGCCCATCGACGTGCCGCCGTATTTATGAACGATCAGGGACATAGTGCTCTGGATTTCGTGCTTTGAACAGAAACAACGCTACCCGTCCCGATACATGTATCGATTCCGGCAAGCAGCTGGCAAAGCTTGTTATTTTAGCGCGCCGGCGAAATCCTGCTTCAAACCCGGGGCGATAAGGAAATAACCACGCGCCCGTGCGCGCATCCCACCACCCTGCCCGCGTGCTCCCAGCGCAGTTGGCGGTCGTGGCCCAGGGCATGAAGCTGCCGAAGCTGGCGCGCCAGCTCGGCCAGCCGGGCGTCGCTGGGCATGGGCAGATTCCGGCCGGCCAGCCAATGGCGCAGCACATTTAGCTGCCGCGCCGGCGACAGGCCGCGCCAGGCCGCCAGGGAAAAACTGGCATCGGCCGGCGAAAAATCCAGCGCCGACAGGTCGGCGCGCGCCACGTCGGCCAGCACCTCGGCCGCCTCGGCCATGTGGCGCGCATGGCGCGCGACGATGGCCTGCCACCCGGGCCAGCGCGCATCCAGTGCGGGCTTGAGTTGCGTGCGCACCGCCGCGCGGGTGTAGCGCGCGTCGGTATTGGTCGGGTCTTCCACGGGCTGCCAGCCCTGGGCCTGGGCGAAGCCGGCCGCCGCCGCGCGGATGGCCGCGCGCGGCACCGACAGCCAGGGCCGCAGATAGCGCACGCCGTCGCGTTCGGTCTCGGCGGCCATCGCGGCCATGCCTTGCAGGCCGGCGCCGCGCAGCAGGCGCAGCAGCACGGTCTCGGCCTGGTCGTCCTGATGATGCGCCAGCAGCACCTGGGCCACGTCGGCCTGCCGCGCCAGGCCGGCCAAGGCTTCGTAGCGCGCCTGCCGCGCCGCGGCCTCGATGCCTTTGCCGGTGTCGTCGGGCACGCGCACGCGGGCCTGCAGCACCGCAACGCTCAGCAAGATGCCCAAGGCCTGGACGTGCGCGGCCCACTCGTCGGCCTGGGCTTGCAGGCCGTGATGAACATGGAACAGGACGAGATCGAGACCCAGGCCGCGCGCCGCATGCGCGGCGGCCAGCGCCAGCATGGCCGAATCGCCGCCGCCGCTGACCGCGACGGCAATGCGCGTCGTGTTCTTGGGCAAACCCCGTAGCGCGGCACGCACGGGAGAGATCAGCTCGACGGGACAATCCGGCAAGCTGCCCAGGCGATGCCTGGCTGGCGCGGGCGCTGCGCCATGCATGATCGCCCCGTGCCGCAGGCCTGCCCTCGCGGGGTCAGGCCTTGACTTCCTGGTAGCGGCCGAAGGACATCAGGCGCTCGATGCGCTGCTCGACCAGTTCTTCCGGCGTCAGGCCTTGCAGCTGGCGCAGCGCATCGCCCAGCGCGCGGCGCAGCAGGCGCGCCATGACGCGCGGGTCGCGCTGGGCGCCGCCCACGGGCTCGTTGACCACGCGATCGACCAGGCCCAGATCCTTCAGGCGCGGGGCGGTGATGGCCAGGGCCTCGGCTGCGTCGGACGCCTTGTCGGCGCTACGCCATAGAATGGACGCGCAGCCTTCGGGCGAGATCACGGAATACGTGGAGTACTGCAGCATCAGCACCGAATTGCCCACGGCGATCGCCAGCGCGCCGCCCGAGCCGCCTTCGCCGATGATGGTGCAGATGACGGGCACCTTGAGCTGGGCCATGACGTAAAGATTGCGGCCGATCGCTTCGGACTGGCCGCGCTCTTCGGCGCCGATGCCGGGATAGGCGCCCGGCGTATCGACGAAGGTGAAGATCGGCAGGCCGAATTTCTCGGCCAGCTGCATCAGGCGCAAGGCCTTGCGATAGCCCTCGGGGCGCGGCATGCCGAAGTTGCGCGCGGCGCGCTCTTTGGTGTCGCGGCCTTTTTGATGGCCGATGATCATGCACGCGGCGCCGTTAAAGCGCGCCAGGCCGCCGATGATGGATTGATCGTCGGCGTACATGCGGTCGCCATGCAGTTCATGGAAATCGGTGAAGATCTCGCGCACATAGTCCAGCGTGTAGGGACGCTGGGGGTGGCGCGCCACCAGCGCGGTCTGCCAGGGCGTGAGCTTGCCGTAGATATCCTTGGCCAGCGCCTGGCTTTTTTGCTGCAGCCGGCTGATCTCGTCGGAGATGTCGACCGCCGAGTCGGCCTGCACGTAGCGCAGCTGCTCGATCTTGCTTTCCAGCTCGGCCAGGGGCTGTTCGAATTCCAGGAAGGTAATGGGCATTTGGAAGGTTCCGTTGAAGGGCGCCTTGGTCTGTTATGGCCGGAATCAGTACTGGACCGTCGGGTCCAGGCTGCGCCAGAGATACCAGGTCGCCACGGTGCGCCAGGGTTGCCACGCCAGCGAAACTTCGCGAGCCTCGAACCGCGAAACCGGCTCACCGCTGAAGTAGTGTAGCGAGATCGCCTTGAGCAACCCCAGGTCGTCCAGCGGCAGGACGTCCGGCCGTTGGAGATTGAAGATCAAAAACATCTCGGCTGTCCATCGGCCTATACCCCTAATGGCGACCAGCTCGTCGACGACGTCTTCGTCAGGCATGGAGGCCCATTTTTCGGGGTGCACGCGGCGTTCGCTGAAGTGCGTGGCCAGGTCCTGCACGTATTCGGCCTTGCGTTGGGACAGGCCGGCGGCGCGCAAGCCTTGCACGTCCGTCTTGAGCACGGAGGCGGGCGACGGACGCTTGCCCACCACGGCGGTGAACTTGTTCCAGACCGCGTCGGCGGCCTTGGTGGAGATCTGCTGACCCACGATGGCGCGCGCCAGCGTGATGAACGGCGTACCGCGCGAAGTCAGCCAGACTTCGGGATGCTGCGGGATGATTTTTTTGAGAATGCGGTCGCGCTTGACCAGATGCGCGACGGCGTCGTCCCAATAGTCGGGCTTTTCGACGGAGATCTCGGTGGAACTGGGCATACGAGTGTGACTCCGGTCAGGCACGGCCGGTCAGGCGCGGCGCCATTGAGTGAGGCCGCCCGGCTTGTCGTCGATCTCGATGCCGGCAGCGCGCAATTCGTCGCGGATGCGATCGGCTTGCGCAAAATTTCGCGCCTGCTTGGCCGCGGCGCGAGCCGCGATGCGCGCCTCGATGGCGGCGGCATCGAGCGCGGCCGAAGCGGCCGCGCCGGTGCGATAGCGCGTCACGCTCTGGAAATAGGCTTCGGGGTCTTGCTGCAGCAGCCCCAGCAGGCCGCCGAGCTGCTTGAGCTGGCCGGCCGCGCGCGCGCTCCGCGTCCGGTTGGCTTCGGAGGCCAGCTCGAACAGCACGGCCACCGCGCCCGAGGTATTGAAGTCGTCGTCCATGGCGGCCTTGAAGGCCTGCGCCTGGGGTTCGTTCCAATCGACATTCAGCCAATCGGGTTCGACGTTGCGCAGGGCCTGGTAGAGGCCGTCGAGCGCGCTCTGCGCATCGATGAGGTTGTCGGGCGTGAAGTTCTGCGGACTGCGGTAATGGTTGCGCACAATAAAAAAGCGCAGCATCTCCGCCTCGCGCGGGTTGACCGGGTAATCGGCCTTTTCGTCGGACAGGCTGGCCTCGTCGGCCACCGTCTGGCGGATGGTGCGAAAGTTGCCGAGCGACTTGGACATCTTGTCGGCATCGACCATGAGCGGGCCGCAATGCATCCAGGCATTGGCCATGGTGCCGCCGAAAGCGCCCTCGGTCTGGGCGATTTCGTTTTCGTGATGCGGGAATTTCAAGTCGGGACCGCCGCCGTGGATGTCCAGCGGCTGGCCCAGCAAGGCGCGGCTCATGGCCGAGCATTCGATGTGCCAGCCCGGCCGGCCCGGGCCGTAGACGTAGCCGTAATCGGCGGGGTTCCACTTGGTGTCGGCGGGCTCTTCGGGCTTGGCCGACTTCCACAGCACGAAGTCCAGTGGATCGCGCTTGGCCGAGCCCACGGCGACGCGTTCGCCCGCGCGCAGGTCGTCGAGCGACTTGCCCGAGAGCTTGCCATAGCCCGGAAAGCCGCGCACCGAGTAGTTCACGTCGCCGTCGGCGGCCTCGTAGGCCAGGCCGTTTTCCTGCAGCTTGGCGATGATGCCCAGCATCTGGCCCACGTATTGCGTGGCGCGCGGCTCGTGGTCGGGCTTTTGCACGCCCAGCGCCTGCGCGTCGGCATCCATGGCCGCGATATAGAACTCGGTGACTTGGCCGATGCGGCGCCCGGTTTGCACAGCGCGCTTGATGATCTTGTCGTCGATATCGGTGATGTTGCGCACGTATTGGACGGCGTAGCCGCTGGCGCGCAGCCAGCGCTGCACCACGTCGAAAGACACCAGCATGCGGGCATGGCCCAGATGGCAGTAGTCGTACACCGTCATGCCGCAGACGTACATGCGCACCTTGCCCGGTTCGATGGGCACGAAGGACGTCTTGCTACGTGTAAGCGAGTTATAGATCTGAAGCATGGGAAGGCGGATAGCCCGAACGAATTGCCCGGCGGATCGCGAATCTCGATGAGTCTTGACGGGTCTTGAGATATACGAGCCGCAATGCCGAGCTAGAATGGCGGTCGACAAGTATAGCAAGCGCCCCACCCTGCCCGCCGAGGCCGGATAGTCCGCTTCCTCCAGACACCGCCATGCCTACTGCCATGACTCCGATGCTGCGTTTCCGACTTGCCGCGCTGGCCCTGCCACTGGCCGCCACGCTGGCGATCTGCCCGCATATCGCCCGGGCCCAGTCCATGGGCGGCGGCGGGACGCTCGTCGACAATTCGCATCTCACCACGCTGGACCCTTACCCGCCCGATCAGGGCTGGCAATGGCTGGCCAAAGAAATGGACGAGCTGCGGCCCGGCGTCGATACGCGGCTCCAGCCCATGCCGACGCAAATCACCGACCACATCGAGGCCAGGATCGACAAGGGCGACTATGCCGGCGCCCTCAAGCTGATCGAATGGCGCCAGGCCCAGCTCCAGGGCAAGCCCGGCACCGACGTGCAGCTCATGTTCCAGCATGCGCGCGTGCTGGCCGCGCTGGGCCACATCGACCAGGCCGCCGCGATCTACCAGGACATGACCCGGCGCTTTCCCGAACTGCCCGAACCGTGGAACAATCTGGCCACGCTCTATGTCCGGCAGGGCAAGCTCAACCAGGCCGGCGCAGCCTTGCGCACCGCGCTGCAAGTCGACCCCGACTATGCCGACGCGCAGGCCAACCTGAAGCAACTGGCGTCCCGCGATCCCGGCGCGGCTCGCGCCCATATGACGGAAGCCCCTTCGCAATGACGCATTTCAAGCATTCGATACGCCTGGCCTGCACCCTAGCGCTGGCCAGCCTGCTGCCCCTGGGTGCCGGCGCACAGGCCGCCGCCCCCGCTTCTTCCACCCAAACAGATAAAGGCACTCAGCAAATGAGCAACCCCCACCCGCGCGTCAAGCTGGAAACCAACTTGGGCGACCTTGTCCTGACGCTGGACGCCGAAAAGGCCCCCAAGACAACCGAGAACTTCCTCACCTACGTGAAAGAAGGCTTCTACGACGGCACGATCTTTCACCGCGTGATCGCCGGCTTCATGATCCAGGGCGGCGGCTTCGAGCCGGGCCTCAAGCAAAAGCCCACCCACTCGCCCATCGAAAACGAAGCCAACAACGGCTTGAAGAACGACAAGTACACGATCGCCATGGCCCGCACCAGCGATCCGCACTCGGCCACCGCCCAGTTCTTCATCAACGTGGCCAACAACGATTTCCTGAACTTCACGGCGCCCACGCCCAACGGCTGGGGCTACGCCGTGTTCGGCAAAGTCACCGAAGGCGAAGACACGGTCGACAAGATCGCCGCGGTGAAGACCGCCAATAGCGGCTTCCACCAGAACGTGCCCGCCGAAGATGTGGTCATCAAGAAAGCCGAAATCCTTCAATAAGCTCGCGCTGCCGCAAGGCCCCGTCTGGCTGGCGTCCGATCTGCACCTGGGTGCGGACACGCCGGCCACGCAGCAGGCCTTCCTGAGCTTTCTGCACCAGGCCGCCGACGAGGCGGCCGCTGTGCTTTTGCCGGGCGACATTTTCAATGTCTGGGTAGGCGACGACGCGATCGCCGACCCGCCCCCCTGGCTGGCCGAGGCGCTGGCCGCGATGAAGGCCGCGGCCTCGCGCCTGCCGCTCTACCTGGGACGCGGCAACCGTGACTTTCTCATCGGCCAACGCCTGGCCCGCGAGCTGGGCGCGCACCTGCTGCCCGACGTCGTCCTGCTGCAAACGGTGCGCGGCCCGGTGCTGCTGTCGCACGGCGACGAATATTGCACCGACGACCGCGCCTACCAGCGCTGGCGCGCCGTGGCGCGCAACCCGCTGGTGCAGAAACTCTTTCTCATGTCCGGCCTGGCCTGGCGCCAGGGCTTTGCCCGCCAGGCGCGCGCCAGGAGCATGCAGGCCAAGCGCAGCACGCCGCTGGAGATCATGGACGCAAGCCCCGATACGGTGGCCGCCGCGCTGCGCGAGAGCGGCGCCAGCGTCGTGGTGCACGGCCATACGCACCGCCCGGCGCACCATGTGTTCGCCGTGGACGGCCGGCGCTGCGAGCGCTGGGTACTGCCGGATTGGGAACTGGACCATGCCGAGCCCAAGCGCGGCGGCTGGCTGGTGATCGATCGAGACGGGCTGCGGTTTCGGGATCTTTGAGTTAATCAGGCGGCGAGGCAGCCCTGTCGACGACGACTAAAGAAATCAAACCAAATTCTCGTACGAATCGCCATCCGGCTCTTGCGGCTCGACGTGCGACTTCTCGACCCGCACCGAAGCAATGCGCCGTCCTTCGATCTGCAAGACCTCGAAGCGAAAGCGCATATTGTGCGCCTCGTACTCGCACACATCCCCCGCCTTGGGCAGTTGCCCGAAGCGCGCCAGCAGATACCCCGCCAGCGTCGTGTAGTCCTGCGACTCGTCGACCAGCCCGTCGGTTTCCAGCACCTGCTCTACATGGTGCAGGTCGGCCGCGCCGTCGATGCGCCACACGTCCTCGCGCTCGGCCAGGATGTCCGGCGCTTCGTCTTCGTCGGGAAACTCGCCGGCAATCGCCTCGAACACGTCGATGGGCGTGACCAGGCCCACGATCATGCCGAACTCGTCGGCCACCAGCACCAGCTGCCCGCGCGAACGCTTGAGGATGTCCATCAGGCGCAGGATGTCGGTGGATTCGTGCACGATGATGGGTTCGCGCAGATCGCCGTGGTTCACCTGCCCCTGGGTGATCAGGTCGGCCACCAGGTTCTTGGCCCGGCCTATGCCGATGATCTCGTCGAGCGCCCCGCGACACACCGGGAAGAAGCTGTGCGGCGTGTCTTCCAATTGATGGCGAATCTCGGCCGCGTCGTCCTCGATGTTGATCCAGGTTATGTCGGTGCGCGGCGTCATGATCGAGTGGATGCTGCGCTCGGCCAGGGTCAGCACCCCGCTGACCATATTGCGTTCCTCCACGCCGAAGGCCTTTTGCGCGGCCTGGGCAGCCGGTGGCACCTCGTCGTCGGGCTCCACGTCCAGCGGGCGCCGGCCCAGCATGCGCAGCACCGTTTCGGCCGTGCGCTCGCGCATGGGGCGCGTGCCGTCCAGCTGCAGCAGATTGCGCCGCGCCACTTGATTGAGCCCTTCGATGGCTGCCGAGAAAGCGATGGCCGCGTACAGATAGCCCTTGGGCACCTTGAAGCCCAGGCTCTCGGCCAAGAGCGAAAAGCCGATCATCAGCAGAAAGCCCAGGCACAGCACCACCACCGTGGGATGCGCGTTGACGAAGCGCGTAAGCGGCTTGGACGCCACCAGCATGATG
>CALGFL010000155.1 GCA_937881145.1 uncultured Bordetella sp. | reverse complement strand
TTGCCAATAGGCGCTGCCGTGCCACGCCTCCAGGTTGAGCGGCAGCTTGAGCCGCCAGTTCGGGTGGGCGGGCTCCGCTATACCCGGAAGATTCGGCTGCTCGCGCATGCCGAAGCCATCTCCCATCTGCACCAGCAGCAGCCTGGACGGCGCTCGCGCCAGATAGGTATGCACGGCCGCCGCCAGCTCCGCCGTCATCTCGGGGAAGCCTACCTGGTGCAGGCCTCCGCCCGGTGGCAGCACGCCTTCGCTTTCCAGCGCCACCAGCAATTGCGCCCGGTCCGCGGCGCGCTCGACGATCTGCCGGTTCCGCATCTCATCGTCCGGAAAAAGATGCCGCTGATGGCGCAGATCGATGTCCAATCCTTGCCAGAATCCGGCCAGGGTCGGCAGATCGTGAGTCGCCACCCCGGCCACGGCATTGACCGGATACTCCCGCGGCGGCTTCAGCCGTCCGTCATTGCGCCGTTCGAAATAAAGCAGCCGCGTCGACATCACCTTCATCGGCTGCAAGGCGTGGCGCACTTCATCCGGCACGGTGCCAAGATCCTCGCCCACGACCAGGCAGCGGTTGCGCTGGCTTTCCAGGGCGAGAATGCCCAGCAGGTCCTCGAATGGATAGCGCACGTAGGCGCCTTCCACGGCGGGCAGGCCGCGCACCACCCAGAACAGGCGATGCAGGCCCATGATGTGGTCGATGCGCAGCGCCCCGGCATCGCGCATGTTGGCGCGCAGCAGCTCAATGAAAGGCGCATAGCCGGAGGCGGTAAGCTGATGGGGAATCCAGGGCGGCAGCCCCCAGTCCTGGCCGAGATGGTTGAAATCATCCGGCGGCGCGCCGGCGCTGGCTCCCAGCGCATAGAGTTCGCGCCGGGTCCAGGTGGCGCCGCCGCCCTCCGCTACGCCGACTGCCAGGTCGAACATCATGCCGATGCCGAGTCCCAGTTCCCACGAACGCGTGCCGGCCGCGCGCACCTGTCCGGAAGCCTGCCACTGCAGGTATTCGAAGTACTCCACCCGATCCGGATGTGCGGCGGAGAAAGCCTCGACTTCCGGCGCACGCGCGTCGCGGTAGGTCTCGGGCCAGGCAGGCCAGCCCCACACCGTGCTATCCTTTTCCCGGAAGTGCGCTTGCAGGGCCTCGAACAGTGCGTGCGCGCGCAGGCTTTCGCCGTGTTCGGCCTGAAAAGCGCGGAAAGCCCGTGCCCGGACGCTGTTGCGAGCCAGGTGACGGGTACGGAAATGCCGGTACAGGCAATCGAGGACTTTTGATTTCATCTCGGCAACACCGGAATAATCCACCTGATCCATGGCGCGCAGCGCACGCAATTGCGCCTGGAACTGCGGCGCAAGCACCATGGTGCGCGCCTCGCCGCACTCGGCAAAATCGGGGATGGCCTCCGGATCGAGGTAAAGCGTGTTGAAGTAGACGCGACTGGAGGGACTGTATGGGCTGGCATGCTCCGGCGCATCCGGGAACAGCGCATGCAGCGGATTGAGCAGCAGCGTCCCGGCACCGGCTTCGGCGCAGAATTCGATCAGGCCGCGCAGGTCGCCGAAGTCGCCGATGCCATAATTATGCCCGGAGCGGATGCCGTAGAGCTGGGCGGCGAATCCCCATGCCCGCCCTTCGCCCCGGATCGCCGACGGCTCGTAGCAGGCGGCGGGCGTGACAATAAACGGCATTTCGCCGGCCGGGCCGCCGCTTTCATCTGCCCGTTCGATGATGAAGCGGTGATAGCCCGGTTCCACCGCGAGATCCAGCAGCAACAACCGCCGCACGAGTTCCTGTCCGTCGATGCGGCAGCGCTCCGCTTCTTCCAGCGCGGCCGGGACGAATTCACCCCGGTCCCCGGGGCCGGATTCCTTTTGCAGACCCCAGCGATAGGCCAGCTCATCCTCGCTTGCCGGCAGGATGATGGCGATGCGATGCGGCCGCGCCGCCTCGCGCACCACCTGTACCGGCGGCATCGGCCGGTCCCATTTGTGCCGCTCGAAAGCAAGCAGGGAGGCGGCGGCCTCTTCATCGGTGTCCGCTGCCACGCCCATGGTTCCAAGCAGGGCGCGCTTCGCCGCTTCGGAGGTGTCATGGACATTGCCCCAGATATCATGGTACCGGGGCAGCACGCCGTATGCGTCGCACAACCGGTCGAGCGCATCGCTCATGCATTTCCGTCCGGACTCTGCAGCGTCCACACCACGGACCATGGACCGAGCAAGCCTTTCTCTCCTCCCACCGACAAGGCGAATACTGTTTGTCCGGCCGGCATGATGGTGCGAATTTTTCCGCTCGAAAAATTCGCAAGGAGCCATAGCGTCGAGCCATCGCCCAGGCGCCACCGCACCCGCAAGCCGCACGGCGCGAACACTTCGAATTTCGCCGCATCGCCGCGCATGCCGTACAGGCGCGGTACAATCGTTTCCCGCCGCAGCTTCAGCAGGTGCCGGTAATACGCCAGCCAGCCCGCGTGCACTTCCTCTTCGAGCGAATTCCAGTCGAGCCTGGAGACGAGAAAAGCCTCAACCGAATTCGGATCCGGTATGGCTGCCTGCATGGCCGGGTCGGCGAACCGCGCGAAGCGGGAAAATTCGCGCCGCCGGCCTTGCGTTACCGCTTTGCGCAGGTCGCCGCCGAAATCGCAGAAGAACTGGAAAGGCGATGCGGCGGCGAACTCCTCGCCCATGAACAGCAGGGGAATGCCCGGTGCCAGCAGATAGACGGCCGCTGCCGCCCGCACCGCAAGTGTCGGCGCAATCTGCACAATGCGCTCGCCGAAAGCGCGATTGCCCACCTGGTCGTGGCACTGCAGGAAGGAGACGAAGGCCTGCGGCGGAAGATGCGCGCTCGCCTCGCCACGCACCGCACCGCCGCGATAGGGGGAAGCCTCCCCCTGGTAGGCAAATCCTTCCGCGAGGCAACGCCCCAGGAGGCGGGCCGGTTCGCCCGCATAGTCCGCGTAATACCCATCCGTCTCGCCGGTGACGAGGGCGTGCAGTGCGTGGTGAATATCGTCGTTCCATTGGGCGGCATATTGGCCGAGGCCATGGCCAAGGTAGCGCGCCTCGTTGGCATCGTTTTCCAGGATCAGGTGCACCCGGCGCCTCAAGCCGATGCTGGCGTGTACGCGTTCCGCCAGTTCGACGAGGATGTGCGGCTCGGAGTCGTCGGCGATCGCATGCACCGCATCCAGGCGCAGGCCGTCGTAGTGGTACTCGTGCAGCCAGTACAGCGAATTGTGGATGAAGAACTCGCGCACGTCCCGGCTTTCCGGCCCGTCGAAATTGAT
>CALGFL010000154.1 GCA_937881145.1 uncultured Bordetella sp. | reverse complement strand
CGAGTCATTGGCAATGCTCAGCTTGTCCAGCCGCCAGAAGTTGCCGCGCTCGAGATTGGTGCCGATCACGCTCAGGCTACCCATGTCGTGCCCATAAAACAGGAACTGCCCGGCCTGCAGATCTATGCCCGGAATTTCGGACAGATCATTGCCCTTGTCCTTGCCCGGCGGCTTGATGTCCTCGTTCTTGCCGGCCTCGTTCGCCTTGCCCAGCGCGAGACGCGTAAACCGCGCCGTAATCTTGCCCGCCGCGGCGCTGGAGGCCTCGGCCCACTCCAGCGTGCCCGCGGCCTGCCTGGAATTGATGGATACCCGCCATTGTCCGGGCGCGGGCTGCCGAGCGGAGAGCGTCAGATCGTCGAAATCCTGGCCTGCGGTGATCAAACGCCGCACCGACAGATTGGCCTGCTCCAGCTCCGGCAGAATGGCCGTGCCCGAACCCGGGCGCGGCCGCGCCTTGCCCTTGGCGGTGCTCGCGGGCGCGAAGCTTTTCAGGGCATCGTCCCAGGCGTCGGCGTCCAGCGTGTCCAGCGAGCCCGACAGGCTCAGGCCGGCGACGGGCAACGAGGCTGCCTGCCCCATGCCGATCGCGCCGCGCGCGAAATACGCGCCGCGCCGATCCGCCGGATCGTATTCGAGCAGCACATTGATGTCCCGATTCACGCTGCCCGAAAGCCAGCGCCGGCCGGCGCGGCCGCGATCGGTGGCGGGTCCCCATTGCAGAGTCAGCGGCATGCTGGCGGACGCGGCCTTGCCCAAGGGCGCGGGCAGGTCGATGGCCAGGCCCGCCAGATCGCTCTGCAGCGACAGGTCCACTTCGCCGCCCTTGGCGTAGGCCAGCCGGCCCTGATAGGTCGTCTTGCCCGAAAAGCGCTTCCATGCCGGCAGCTTGCCCAGTTCGTCCAGGGCCGAAGCGGCCAGCGTGCCGGAGAAGTTCAGCGATTGCCCGCGCCCGAGCTTGCCCGACACCTGCATCGGTCCGCCCAGGAATGTGCCGTGCAGCGCCTGGGTCTGCATGCCCTGATCGGTGAATTCCAGATCGCCCTGCAGATCGCTCATGACGGGCTGCTGCGGCGTGAACCGGAAAGCATTGCCCTGGAACAGGATGTGGCCGTCCACCTGCGTGTCCGCGACATGCAGCAGCGGTATATGCAGCTTCAGGGACACGCCCCAGTCGCCCGAACCGTCGGCATGGTCCAGCATGCCGTCGAGCAGCTTGCCCAAAGGCGTATGGGTCGCCATGGACAGGTAGGCCGGCACGGACCCCGTGGTTTCGCCCTCGACATCCAGCTGCGCGCCGTTCTCCATATCGGGAATCGAAGCGTGCACGCGCCGTAGCGCCACCGATTGATCCGGCCCGGTCTGCATCGCGCCGCCGGCGCCGTCCAAAACGAGGCTGGCCTTGTCTATCGCGAAAGTGCCCGACAGGTCCGCCAGCGCGGGCCAGCCTTCGTCGTTGCCGTGCGCGGGTGCGTAATCGAGCCGCAGGCCCTGAAAACGCCCTGCCACGCGGAACGCGCCGGCGCTGCCTGGGCGGGCGAAAGGGAAATCGGCCAACGGCCCCTTGAGCGTCGCCGTGGCGTCGCTGATCGCGCCCGCAAGCAAGCCGGCGGCCATCCAGCGGCGCACGGCCGGATCGACGGCCCGCGGCAGATAGCGTGCAATGGCCGAGACGGACCCGCGCGCGATCTTGCCTTGCAGATCGGCGGTGCCGGCGCCGCCGTCATCGCGCCAGCGGCCCTGCACGGCCAGATCGATATCGTCGTTCTTGAGCTGCAACTGCCGTAGATCGAGCGTCACAGGCTGGCCGGGATGACGCGCCAGGCTGGCATCGACGTTCAGGGTGTCCGCCGTCACGCTCGGGGTATCGAACACGTGCGGCAAAAGGGCCTGCACGCCCTGCGCCTGGATTTGCAGCGACACGCCATGGCCGGTCGTGCTGTGCGCCAGCGGCAAGGGCAAGGCCTCGCCGGACAGCAAGCCCAGGTCGCCGGGCATGCCCGCCATGCGCAGATGCACCTGCTGCGCCGCCAGGCTGCCCGCCTGATTGGGCAAAGGCATATCCAGCCCGCGTATCACCGCATCGAGCGTCATGCCACCGATCTGCCCGTGCGTCAGCTTGACCCAGGCGCGCGCCGCGAACCGGCCTTGTACCGGCGGCACGGCCACCCAGGGCGACCAGGCGGAAGGCTCGGCATCGTCGATCTGCACATAAAAGTCGCCGTTCCAGCTCGATGCGCCGGAACGATGCAAGGCAAAGAAGCGCCGCTTGAGTTCGCCGTGCACGGTGACCCCGGTCGACAGGGCCCGCGGCGGCGTCAGATGCAGGGCGAAGCGGTGCGACAGAACGCCGTTGCGCACCAGCGCATCGACGTGGCTGAACACCAGCTCCGGCGCCTGGCGCCTGGCGTCGAGCCAGCGCAGGGTCGTGTCGGTCAACACCAGTTGGCGCTGCTGCGACAGCCAGACCAGCACGGGCGAATCGCCCTCGGTCGGCACCTGGTCCGGATCGAAAGACATGCCGGCCACCCACAGCAGGCCGGCGGCATCGCGCCGCACGGTCAGGTCGGCGCCTTTGATGCTCAGCGACAGCAGTCGCGGCGCGAGCCGAAACACACTGCGCCAGCCCACCACGGCATCGATCGACGGCAGATTGACGGCAAGTTGGGATTTGTCCGGGCCGTCGTAAAACTGGACATCGGTCAGGTGCAGCCGGGGATTCAGGCCGCTCCAGTCGGCAGCGATGGAGCCGATGCGCACGGGTGCGCCCACGGCCCGCGATGCATAGTGCTCGATCTGCGGGCGCCATTGGTCGACCTTGGGCAGCACCAGGTAGCGCAAGCCGAGACAGGTCACCAGAAAAACCATGACGACTGCCAGAACGCCCCAGAACAGGCACCGCAGGACTTTGGTAGTCGAAATCACAAGTGGGCGCGGCGAAAAACAGATTTAGATAAAGTATCGTGACCTTATCAGGAAACGGGTAATTCCGTCTTTTTCCGCCGGGCCGCCCCAAGGTAAAAAGCCCCGCCTCGAGGGCAGCAAGGCCGCCGGGCGCGGCGTGCAGGCCTTTTCCTTCCTTTGCATAGGCTTTCAAACACAGAGCATGCCAACCCACGATCTGCTTGAACCCGCACTGGCCTGGTCCGGCTACCTGCGTCGCCGCGTCACGGCGCGCCCCGAACTGCCCGATTGGCTGGCCGGGCAGGCGCAGCGCCCCCTCACGGCCGAAGTCCTGTCGCTCTGGCTGGCCGAGCTCGCCGGCCCGATGGCGGCCCCGCTGCCCGAAGCGCAATGCCGCCGTGTCCTGCGGCGACTGCGCGAGCGGGTACTGTGCCTGCTGGCAGTGCGCGACCTGGGCGGCCTGGCCGATTTGGACGAGGTCGGCGGCGCGATGACCGCCCTGGCCGACCTGGCCGTGGCCACCGCCTATCGCAGCGCCGCGCACGACCTTGCCGAAACGCACGGCATCCCGCGCGATCCCGACACAGGCAAGCCCCAGGAAATGCTGATCGTGGGCATGGGCAAGCTGGGCGGCGGCGAACTGAACGTATCGTCCGACATCGACCTGGTCATGCTCTACGGCGAGGAAGGCGAGACGGACGGACCGCGTCCCATCAGCCACCACGAGTTCTATGGCCGCCTGACGCGCCGCATGATGCCCATGCTCTCCGAGATCGATGCCGACGGTCAGGTATTTCGCACCGACCTGCGCCTGCGGCCCGACGGCGACGCGGGCCCGCTGGCCTGGAGCCTGGACGCCTTCGAGCAGTACCTGGTCGACCAGGGCCGCGAATGGGAGCGCTACGCCTGGCTCAAGGCGCGCCTCATGCCGGCGCAGGCCTGGCCCGACAGCGACTCCGAGGCCCGGGCGCAGCAGTTCGAGAAACTGCGCCGGCCTTTCGTCTACCGCAAATATTTCGACTTCGACGCGCTGGCGGCCCTGCGCGCCCTGCGCGAGCGCATCCGCCAGGACTGGAACCGCCGCGCCCTGGCGCGCAGCGGCCAGGACAACGCCAACAACGTCAAACTGGGCGACGGCGGCATCCGCGAGATCGAGTTCGTGGTGCAGCTGTCGCAATTGATCCGCGGCGGACGCATGCCGGCGCTGCAGGAACGCGGTCTGATCCCCGCCCTGCATGCCGAGCGCGACGCCGGTCTCTTCGCGGCCGACGAGGCCGGCAGGCTGGAGGCGGCCTACCGCTTCCTGCGCCGCACCGAGCACGCCTTGCAATATCGCGAAGACGAGCAAACCCATCTGCTGCCCGCCGAACCCGAGCGGCGCGCCGCCCTGGCCGCGGCGCTGGGCTACTCGCCCGCGGATTTCGAAAGCACCCTGGCCGCGCACCGCGCCGTGGTCGCAGAAGCCTCTAGCGATGCCTTTCATGCCGCC
>CALGFL010000153.1 GCA_937881145.1 uncultured Bordetella sp. | reverse complement strand
CGCGCGCGCTGGTGTTCGGGCCGCAGCTCGTGCTGATGGACGAGCCGCTCGGCGCGCTCGACAAGCAGCTGCGCGAACACATGCAATACGAACTCAAGTCGCTGCACGAAAAGCTCGGCGTGACGTTCGTCTACGTGACGCACGATCAGGGCGAGGCGCTGACGATGTCCGATCGCGTCGCGGTGTTCGACAAGGGCATCGTGCAGCAGCTCGACACGGTCGACCGTCTGTACGAATCGCCGTGCAACGAGTTCGTCGCGAACTTCATCGGCGATTCGAACAGGCTGCGCGGCACGATTGCGAACGTCGAAGGCGAGTTCTGCGACTTCCATCTCGCCGACGGCACGCGCCTCAAGGGCCGCAATATCGGCGGCGCGAAAGCGGGCACGCCGGCGGTTGCCTGCATTCGCCCCGAACGCATGAAGCTCGCGGGCGGCGCCGGGCGCAACGGTTCGAACGCGCTCGCGGGCGAAGCGCGCGGCCTCATCTATTTTGGCGACCACGTGCGCATGCGCTGCGGGTTGCCTCAACAGGACGAGTGTTTCGTCAAGGTGCCGCTCGGCACCGAAATGCTCGACACCTTCGCGCCCGGTTCACCGGTCGCGCTTGAATTCGCGCCGGAGCACCTGCGCGTGTTCGCCTGAGTACGACAACAACCCTGACAGACCACCAGAAGAGAGAGGACACATCATGTTGAAGTTCGGGAAATCACGCTGTGCTGTCGCCGCCGGTGCGCTTGCACTGGCACTCGGTTCCGCGCAGGCGATGGCCGCTGAGCTGACGGTCGTCAACTTCGGCGGCGCCAACGGCGACGCGCAGAAAGTCGCGTTCAACGCGCCGTTCGAGGCGTCCACCGGCACGAAGGTGACGGCCGTCGAGTACAACGGCGAGCAGGCCAAGGTGAAGGCGATGGTCGAAGCGAAACACGTGAACTGGGACGTCGTCGAGGTGGAATCGGGCGACCTCGGCCGCGCGTGCGACGAAGGCATGTACGAAAAACTCGACTGGTCGAAGATCGCGAAGAAGTCGGACCTCGTGCCGGAATCGCCGCAAACGTGCGGCGTGGGCTTTTTCGTGTGGTCGACGGCGATGGCGTACAACGCCGACAAGCTGAAGACGGCCCCGGCGAGCTGGGCGGATTTCTGGAACGTGCAGAAGTTTCCGGGCAAGCGCGGCATGCGCAAGGGCGCGCGCTACAACCTGGAATTTGCCTTGATGGCAGACGGCGTCGCTCCCCAGGACGTCTACAAGGTATTGAGCACGCATGAGGGCGTGGAGCGCGCGTTCAAGAAACTCACCGAGCTCAAGCCCTACATCCAGTGGTGGGAGGCAGGCGCACAGCCGCCGCAGATGCTGGCCGCCGGCGACGTGGTCATGTCGACCGCCTACAACGGCCGCATCAGCGCCGCCAACAAGAGCGACCACCTGGCGCTCAAGACGGTCTGGAACCAGAACGTCTACGATCTGGATTACTGGGTCATCCCGACGGGTTCGCCCAACAAGGCGCTGGCCGAACAGTTCATCAAGTTCGCCACCTCGCCCGGTCCTCAAGCCGCTTATTCCCGGCAAATCGCCTACGGCCCAATCAACAAAGCCGCCATCAAGAAGCTGGACGAGAAAACCCTGGCCGACCTGCCCAACTCACCCGAGAACGGCAAGAACGCACTGCTGTCCAGCTACGATTTCTGGGCTGATCACGGCGAAGAGCTCGAACAGCGCTTCACCGCCTGGTCCACGCAGTAATCCGCCGGAACCTATTTCCGGCACCCGCCCGCCCTCCGAGGGCGGCGGGTTCCTTCGCGAGCGAACAGCGGCATGACGGCGATCCTCTACGAATCCGATACCCGCGCCATCCGGTCGGCCATGCGCAAGGCCGACCGACGGCGCAAGCTGCGCGCCTTTCTTCTGGTGGCGCCGCTGGTGCTTTTCTTGCTGGTGATCTTCATCATCCCCATCGGCGCGCTGCTCGAGCGCGCGGTCGACAATCCTGAAGTCATACAGAGCCTGCCTCGCACGCTCGCCGCGCTCAAATCCTGGGACAAAGTCTCCACGCCGCCCTCGGTGGCCTTCGACGCCCTGGCCCAGGACCTGGCCAAAGCGCGTAACACGCCCAACGCCGGCACCCTGGCGCGCCGGCTGAACTACGAAATCCCCGGGTACCGCTCGTTGCTGTTCAAGACGCTGCGCAAACTGAATAGCGCAGACACCGCTCTGAGCGCCCGCGACCGATTGCTCGACATCGACAAGCGCTGGGCCGAACCCGAGTTCTGGCGCGCCATCGCCGACAACGGCTCTGCCTACTCGTCGTATTACCTGCTGGCGTCCATGGATCTGAAGCGCGATGCGCACGGCGGCATCGTCCATGTCCCCGCCGGTTCGTCGGCGTTTCGCGACATCTACGGCCGCACCTTTCTGATCAGCCTCGTGGTCACGCTACTGACGCTGGTGCTCGGCTATCCCTTGGCCTACTGGATATCCCGTCTACCCAGGCGCAAGGCCAATCTTGTGATGATCTGCGTGCTCATTCCGTTCTGGACCTCCATCCTGGTGCGCATCGCGGCATGGATCGTGCTGCTGCAGCGAGAAGGCCTGGTCAACAAGGCGCTGATGCAGCTGGGCCTGATCCAGACGCCGCTGGACTTGCTGTTCAACCGCGTCGGGGTCTACATCGCCATGACGCACATCCTGCTGCCTTTCATGCTGCTGCCCATCTACAGCGTGATGCAATCGGTGCCGGGCACGTACCAGCGCGCCGCCATTTCGCTGGGCAGCCACCCGTTCGCGGCATTCTGGCGAGTCTACGTGCCGCAAACCTATCCCGGCGTGGGCGCCGGCACGCTGCTGGTGTTCATCATGGCAATCGGCTACTACATCACGCCGGCCTTGCTGGGCGGCGCCGGCGATCAGATGATCAGCTATTACGTGGCCTACTTCACCAACCAGACCATCAATTGGGGCATGGCGAGCGCGCTGGGTTTCATTCTGCTGCTGGGAACGCTGCTGCTCTATTCACTTTACCGACGGCTGTCGGGGCGCGAATTGGGACTCGGATAACACCATGAAGACACAGCCCCCCCGCTTTCCGCCCTATGCCTCGGCGCTGGAAAAGGCCTGGTTCTACGTCCAGCGCTATTACTGCTTCCTGCTCCTGCTTTTCCTGCTGCTGCCGATCCTGGTGATCGTGCCGCTCTCGTTCAGCGAGAGTTCGTTGCTTCTTTATCCTATCCGCAACGTCTCGTTCAAGTGGTATCACACGCTCCTGCACTCGGACGATTGGATACGCGCGACCAAGAACAGCTTCATCGTGGCGCCTTCGGCCACGATCGTCGCCACGTTGCTGGGCACGCTGGCCGCGGCCGGCCTGCACCGCTCCGAGTTTCGCGGCAAAGGCCTGCTCATGGCGGTGCTGATTTCGCCCATGATCGTGCCGCTGGTGGTGGTGGGTGTGGGCATCTATCTGTTCTTCGCCCCTTATGGCCTGACCAACAGTTACGGCGGCCTGATACTGGCGCATGCGGCGCTGGGCGCGCCTTTCGTGGTCACCACCGTCACCGCCACCCTGCAGGGCTTCGACCAGAACCTCGTTCGCGCAAGCCACAGCCTGGGTGCCGGGCCGCTGCGC
>CALGFL010000152.1 GCA_937881145.1 uncultured Bordetella sp. | reverse complement strand
TCATCATGATGGCCAGGTGCTCGACCATGCCGATGGCCGTGATGACCGAATCGATCGAGAACACGGCGTCCAGCACCACGATCTGCGTCACGATGACCCAGAAACTGGCGTAGATGCGCTTGCCCAGGCTGTCGGCGTATTCGCCGCCTTCCAGGCGCTCATGCAGTTCGACCGTGCCCTTGAAGAGCAGGAAAAGGCCGCCCAGCAACAGGATGAGATCACGACCCGAGAAGGAAAAAGGTCCGAGGGAAAACAGCGGACGGGTCAGCGTGACGAGCCAGGACATCACCGCCAGCAGCGCCAGCCGGGTGACGAGCGCCAGGCCCAGGCCCATGATGCGAGCCCGGTCGCGCTGCTTGGGCGGCAGCTTGTCGGCCAGGATGGCGATGAAGATGAGGTTGTCTATCCCCAGGACGATTTCGAGGATGACCAGCGTAAACAGGCCCACCCATGCGGTCGGGTCGAACAACCATTCCATCAAGGGCTCTCCGGCAATTCAGATAGTCCCATGGTACCGAAATCAGGTTGCGGGCTTGCTTTGCAGCCCCGCGACCATCTGCGCGAAGATCTTGGGGCTGCCGGCCAGCACGTCGCCGGTCGTCATCCAGCTTTGCTCGCCCTC
Source organism: uncultured Bordetella sp. (assembly GCA_937881145.1). Classification (GTDB taxonomy): domain Bacteria; phylum Pseudomonadota; class Gammaproteobacteria; order Burkholderiales; family Burkholderiaceae_B; genus Bordetella. Next base: position 2,680 of record CALGFL010000152.1, on the reverse strand, counting down.
GAAATCGGCGACCAGACCGCCCGCCTCCAGCACCAGCAGGCTGCCCGCGGCCACGTCCCAAGGCTTGAGGCCCACGCCGCAGAAACCGTCCAGCCGGCCCGAGGCCACATAAGCCAGGTCCAGCACGGTGGCGCCCATGCGGCGCACACTGGAGCAGCCTTCGGCCATGGCGGCAAAGCGCGCGGCGCCCATGGTCGGGCCGGTCGAACCGGGCCAGTGCGCACCGAGCAAGGCTTCGGCGAAGCGGGTGCGACCCGATACGCGCACGCGGCGGTCGTTCAGGAACGTGCCGCCGCCGCGGCTGGCGGTGAAGAGTTCGTTGCGCGACGGGTCGTACACCACGGCCTGGGTGATCAGCCCGCGATGCTGCAGGGCGATCGACACCACGTAGTTGGGCAGGCCGTGGATGAAATTGGTGGTGCCGTCCAGCGGATCGATGATCCATTGAAACTCGGCGTTTTCGGGGCCCTGGCGGCCGAATTCCTCGCCCAGCACGGCGTGGTCGGGATAAGAAGCCAGCAGCACCTCGGCGATGGCTTCTTCCGAGGCGCGGTCGACTTCCGTGACATAATCACGAGGCCCTTTGCGCGCCACGCTGAGGCGCTCCAGATCGAGGCTGGCGCGGTTGATGATGGTGCCGGCACGCCGGGCCGCCTTGATGGCGATGTTGAGCATCGGATGCATAGGGTTCCGTACGAATCAAGAGCAAGATCGCGGTCGCGCCACCGGCAAAAAACGGCAGCCAGACCGGCCAAACCACTTATTTTAATTTAAATGACCCAGCAGGCATTTTCGCGGGTGCGTTTCATCATGACGCAGCCCAGTCATCCCGGCAATGTCGGCTCGGCCGCGCGCGCCATCAAGACCATGGGCTTTGCCGAATTGGCGCTGGTCGAACCGCGATTGCCGGACCTGGCCGCCCAGCCCGAAGCCATCGCCCTGGCCAGCGGCGCCGCCGACGTGCTCGAGCGCGCCCCGGTCTATGCCACGCTGGAAGAAGCCCTGGCGCCCGTCACGCTGGCGTTCGCCTTGACGGCCCGCGTGCGCGACCTGGGCCCCCCGCCCTGCGATATCCGCCAGGCGGCCGACCTGGCCGGCGCGCACCTGGCTGAAAACGGCCAAGGCTGCGTGGCCATTGTGCTCGGCACCGAGCGCTCGGGCCTGACCAATGCCCAGATCGCCCTGTGCCACCGCATCTGCCACATTCCGGCCAACCCGGAATACAGCTCGCTCAACGTGGCCCAGGCCTTGCAGCTGGCCGCCTGGGAGATGCGCTATGCCCTCTTGCGCGACAGCGGCGCGGCCATGCTGCCCGTTTCGACCGCGCAGCAGCCCGATCCGGGCGCGGCGCCCGCCGACGGCGCTGCCGTGCAGGCCTTTCTCGCCCACTGGGAAGAATCGCTGGTGGCGGTGAAGTTCCTCGATCCGGCCCACCCCAAGAAACTCATGACGCGCATGCGGCACCTTTTCAGCCGCCAGGCGCCGACCCGCGACGAGATCGACATGCTGCGCGGCGTGTGCACGGCCATGCTGGCTGCGGCGAGGCGCGCCGACGCGAGCGGCAAGAAATAGGCCCGCGGTATTGAACGCGGGCCCGGTCAGGCACTACCCGAGGTTCAATCGACCGTCGCGCCCGAAGCCTTGACCACCGGCCGCCAGGTATCGACCTGGCTCTTGATGAAGGCGCCGAACTGCTGGGGCGTGGTGTACTCGATCTGCGCGCCCAGATTGGCGAAACGTTCCTGCACTTGCGGTTTTTTCAGCGCCGCCTCGATGGCGGCGTTGAGCTTGTCGACGACTTCATCGGGCGTTCCGGCCGGCGCGATCACACCGAACCACGACGACACGTCGAATTGCTCCAGGCCCGGAATGTGCAGCTCTTCGATGGTGGGCAGATCGGGGGCAGCCGGAGAGCGCATCTTGGTGGTTATCGCCAGCGCGCGCAGCTTGCCGGCCTTGGCCTGCGGCCACGACGAGGGCATGTTGTCGAACATCAGCTGCACCTGGCCGCCGACCAGGTCGCTGACGGCCGGCCCCGAACCTTTGTAGGGAATGTGGGTCATCTGGACGCCGGTCTTCAACTTGAAGAGCTCGCCGGCCATGTGGATGGAGGTGCCGCTGCCCGACGAAGCGAAGGCCAGCCTGCCCGGATGGGCCTTGCCGTAGTCGATCAGCTCCTGCACGGAATGGACCGGCAGCTGCGGATTGACCACCAGGATGTTGGGCACCTTGGCGCCCAGCGCAACCGGCTTGAAGCTCGTTTCCAGATTGAAGGGCAGGTTCTTGTACAGCGTCTGATTGATGGCGCTGGTGACCGCCACCATCAGCAGGGTATAGCCGTCGGGCTTGGCGCGCGCCACTTCGCCGGCGGCCAGATTGCTGCCCGCACCGGGGCGGTTTTCCACGACGAAGGACTGATTGAACGTCGTGGTGAGCTCCTTGCACAGCACACGCGCCACGATGTCGGTCGTGCCGCCGGCCGAGAATCCGACCAGCATCCGCACGGGTTGATCGGGGTAGGCGGCCTGTGCGGCGGACATGGCGAAAGCGCCCGCCAGGCCAGCGGCCAGCACGGCCGCCTTGCGGACGAACGAACGGCGCCGCGGCAGAACAGAAGAAGTCATGAACGAGTCTCCGGTATGACGTCCGGGCGCGAACATGGCGAGATCGCGAGCTTGCG
>CALGFL010000151.1 GCA_937881145.1 uncultured Bordetella sp. | reverse complement strand
CAGGCCGTTTCGTTGAACAGCTCTCTGCCGATCAGCATGCGGCGGATCTCGCTGGCGCCGGCGCCGATCTCGTAGAGCTTGGCGTCGCGCCAGAGCCGGCCGGTGGGAAATTCGTTGATGTAGCCGTTGCCACCCAGGATCTGCACGCCTTCGCCGGCCATCCAGGTGGCTTTCTCGGCGGTGTAGAGGATCAGCGCCGCGCAATCCTTGCGGACCTGGCGCACGTGCTCGGTGCCCAGGCGGTCCAGGTTCTTGCCCACCATATAGGCAAAGGCACGGCTGGCCTGCAGCACGGTGTACATGTCCGCGATCTTGCCCTGCATGAGCTGGAATTCGCCGATGGCCTGGCCGAACTGCTTGCGGTCGTGGATGTAGGGCACGGACACGTCCATGACGGCCTGCATGATGCCCAGCGGCCCGCCCGACAGCACGGCGCGTTCGTAGTCCAGGCCGCTCATCAGCACCCTGGCGCCGCCGTTGAGCTGGCCGAGCACGTTTTCTTCGGGCACTTCGCAATCCTGGAACACCAGCTCGCCGGTGTGGCTGCCGCGCATGCCCAGCTTGTCGAGCTTTTGCGCGATGGAGAAACCCTTGAAGCCTTTTTCGACGAGAAAGGCGGTGATGCCGCGCTGGTGCGCCTGGGGATCGGTCTTGGCGTAGACCACCAGGGTATCGGCGTCCGGGCCGTTGGTGATCCACATCTTGCTGCCGTTGAGTACGTAGCGGTCGCCCTTCTTCTCGGCGCGCAGCTTCATGCTGACCACATCCGAACCCGCGCCCGGCTCGCTCATGGCCAGCGCGCCGATGTGCTCGCCGCTGACGAGCTTGGGCAGGTATTTGCGCTTTTGCGCTTCGTTGCCATTGCGATGGATCTGGTTGACGCACAGATTGGAGTGAGCGCCATAGGACAGGCCGATGGACGCGCTGGCGCGCGAGATCTCTTCCATCGCCACCATATGGGCCAGATAGCCCATATTGGTGCCGCCGTATTCCTCGCTCACCGTCATGCCCAGCACGCCCAGGTCGCCGAATTTGCGCCACAGGTCCATGGGGAATTGGTCGGTGCGGTCGGTCTCGGCGGCGCGCGGCGCGATCTCGGCCTGCGAGAAAGCCGCCACGGCCTCGCGCAACATGTCGATGTCTTCGCCCAGATCGAAATTCAGGCCAGGGATGTTCACGGGTTATCTCCTCACTCGTGTTTAGGCTTGCTTGACCAGCAACAGCTCTTTGCAGAGCCGCTCCTGCTCGGTGATTTCCTGCAGGGTTTCTTCGATGTCCAGGCGCTGCTGCTCGAGCGCCGCGCGGTGGCGGGCCAGCACGTTCAGATATTCGCGCAATTGCAGTTCGGTGTCGCCTGGCGCGTCGTACAGGTCGATGAGCGCGCGGATGTCGGCCAGCTGCAGGCCCAGGCGCTTGCCGCGCAGGGCCAGTTTCAGCCGCGTGCGATCGCGCGCGCCGTAGATGCGATTGCGTCCCTCGCGAGCCGGGCTGACGATGCCCTGGTCTTCGTAGAAACGTATCGTCCGGGGCGTGATCTCGAACTCCCGGGAGAGCTCGGAAATGGTCCAGGTGGGCGGCATACGATTTTTGGCGCAGTTTACGTAAACGTAAAGTAGCCGCCCTGGGCATCAACGTCAAGCCATCACAAACTGCTGTTGAGCGGCAAACTTAACGCTCCTGACAAAGTTATTGCTTTTGGCGTATCGATCGGTCGATCTGGTATTTCTCGACCATAGCTCTTTTTCCTTATCGGGCCGCTCTTATCCAAGCTTCAAACGGCCTTTCAGGGTTCCGAGTATTGGTTGTTTTTTCGCCCGGTGCCTGATTGATGAGAGGCGTTGACACGTTAAGCGTGCCCAGTTTACCCATTGGCAATCGGTCAGATCTTTCTCTGCGGCGGTTTAATCACGATAGCGGAGCGCATCCACGACCAGCGCAAAAGCGGGCGAGAGATGTCGCCTGTTGGGATAGTAGAGATGGAAGCCTGCAAACGGAGGCGACCAGTCCTCTAGCACTCTTATAAGGCGGCCATCTGCGACAAGTTGCTGAACATAGTCGTCAGTTACATAAGCGATACCGAACCCATCAAGTGCTGCGGCCACCAGCATTCTGCCGCCGTTGAATACGAGTGGACCTGCAACTCTGACATTGAGTTGATGCCCACTCTTCTCAAACTCCCATGCATAAAGACCGCCAGAGGTAGACAGCCGAAGATTGATGCACTCATGATCCTTCAGGTCATGTGGTGTTTTGGGCGGCGGTCTGCGCGCAAAATACGATGGCGAGGCTACAGCCGCCATGCGCATTTGTGGCCCGATACGAACAGCGATCATGTCGTTTTCGACAAGCTCGCCCAATCTTACGCCCGCATCATAGCGACCAGCGACAATGTCGGTCAGCTTCGATTCGGCGGTGAGTTCTATTTGGATGTCGGGATAGTTCGGAAGCAGCCGTCTCAGAGCGGGCCAGAGAACGGTTTCCGCTACATGTTCGGTTGCGTTGATCCGGACGATTCCAGCGGGTTTTTCCCGCATCTCTGTCAGCGCCGCGAGCTTGCTGTCGATATTCTCGAAAGCAGGCAGCAAGGTCTCCAGAAGTCGCTCCCCAGCTTCAGTCGGCGCCACGCTTCGGGTCGTTCGCGTAAGCAACCGCAGGTCCAGGCGCGCTTCCAGTCGTCGGATCGTCTGGCTGAGCGTTGACTGGGATGTGCCAAGTTTCGCGGCCGCACGCGTGAAATTACGCTCTTGGGCCACCACCACAAACGCGTTCAGTTCACCAAAATCTCGCCGGCGCATTTATCCATTCCTGATATAGGCCCATGCTCTTTTTTGCATCTTATCAATAATTGGTCAGCCGTCTAAATTTGATTCAGCGCGGCGAGGCCGCCCACACCAAACAGGAGAAACTGCAATGGAAAAGCGAGTACTCGGCAGCGGCGGTCTGACGGTCTCAGCCTTAGGCTATGGATGCATGGGGCTGAATACCACTTACGGGCAGCCGCTTGATCGCACGGAAGGGATCCGCATGATCCACGCCGCCGTCGAGCGCGGCGTCACCTTCTTCGATACCGCCGAGGTTTATGGTCCCTACATCAATGAAGAACTGGTCGGCGACGCACTCGCGCCGTTCCGCGACGATGTGGTCATAGCGACCAAGTTCGGGTTCGGCATAAATCCTGATGGCTCACGCTATGGGCTGAACAGCCGTCCTGAGAACGTACGCAAAGCGGTAGATGGCTCGCTGCGCCGGTTGAAGGTCGATAAGATCGATCTTCTGTATCAGCACCGGGTCGATCCCCACGTGCCGATTGAAGAGGTCGCCAGCGCGGTCGGCGAGTTGATTGCACAAGGCAAGGTCAAGCATTGGGGGCTGTCCGAGGCCAGCGCAGCGACAATCGGTCGCGCGCACGCTGTTCAACCGCTGGCCGCTGTACAGAGCGAATATTCGCTTTGGACGCGGGACGTGGAGCGCAACAGCGTTCTCGCAGCTTGCGAAGAACTGGGAATCGGGTTCGTACCGTGGAGCCCGCTCGGCGCCGGCTTCTTGACCGGAGCGATCACCGCCGACACCAAGATCGACGCTTCGGATTTCCGCAGTGCCGTGCCGCGCTTTTCGCATGAGGCGCGTGCCGCCAACATGGCGTTGGTCGATGTCCTGAAGCAGATCGCCGCCGGCAAGGGCGCGACTCCCGCACAGCTAGCCCTCGCATGGCTGCTCGCCCGCAAGCCATGGATCGCGCCGATCCCAGGAACGACCAAACTTCATCGCCTCGAGGAAAATCTTAGGGCTGTAGGTATCGCCCTTACCGCAGATGATCTTCGGGAGATCGAGACCGCAGTCTCGCGGATCCCGGTCCAGGGCGAACGGCTGCATCAGGCTGCCCTCGGTATGGTCGATTTCTGACCGCTGGACTGGCGTCCTGGCGGTGAGCGCGTGTCTCGTCGTGGGCGCAGATCAATGGTTCCAGGGATACAACCATTTCGGCCAGCACTGCGAGCTGGCTCTCAAATTTTGACATGACATCCCATCACGACAACCTCT
>CALGFL010000150.1 GCA_937881145.1 uncultured Bordetella sp. | reverse complement strand
GGCTTTGCCCAGCGTGCCCGTGACGATGTCCACGCGGCCCTGCACGCCGCAATATTCCGGCGTTCCACGGCCATGCTCGCCGACGAAACCGACGGCATGGGAGTCGTCGACCATCACGAGCGCGCCGTATTTGTCGGCCAGGTCGCATATGGACCTCAGGTCGGCGATGATCCCGTCCATGGAAAAAACGCCGTCCGTGGCGATCAATTTGAAGCGCACGCCGGCCGCGTCGGCGGCCTCGAGCTGCGCTTCGAGGTCGGCCATGTCGTTGTTGCGATAGCGATAGCGCCGGGCCTTGCTCAGGCGCACGCCGTCGATGATCGATGCATGGTTGAGCTCGTCGGAGATGATCGCGTCTTCTTCGCTCGTCAGGGCTTCGAACAGGCCGCCGTTGGCGTCGAAGCAGCTGCCGTACAGAATCGTGTCGTCCGTGCCCAGGAAGGCGGAAATGGCCGACTCCAGTTCCTTGTGCACCGATTGGGTTCCGCAGATGAAGCGCACCGAGGCCATGCCGAAGCCGTAGCGATCCAGCCCTTCTTGCGCTGCGCGGATGAGCCGCGCATCGTCGGCAAGCCCCAGATAGTTGTTGGCGCAGAAATTCAGGACGTCGGAACCGGACGCCAGGTGGATCCGGGCCGATTGCGGACTTTCGATCACGCGTTCGGCTTTGTAGAAGCCGTCGGCGCGGATTTGGTCCAGGGTATTGCTCAAATGGGCAAGAAAGCGTTCACGCACGGGAGTTTCTCCTTGGTTTTGGACAATCATGACCTACTCCCAGGCGCGCATCAACCCGGCGGCATCGGGTCAGATCGCCCGCGGCGCAACATGGCTCATTGCCACCGTCTCGCAGAACAACGGCGCCGGCATGGGCTTGCCCAGCAGATAGCCTTGCAATATGTGGCAGCCCAGTTCCGTGAGCAAACTGCGCTGCGCCGCGGTTTCGACTCCCTCCGCGACGATGTACATGTTCAGCGTCTGGCCCAGGGCGATGATGGAAGCGACGATAGCCGCGTCGTCGGAGTCCGGGACAAGAGACATGACGAAACTGCGGTCGATCTTGAGTTCGGTGGCGGGAAGGCGCTTCAGATAAAGCAGGCTGGAATACCCTGTGCCGAAATCGTCGATCGATATCTGCACGCCCATGGCCGCGAGCTGATCCAGGATGGCGGCGCTCTCCTGTGCGTCGCGCATCGCCGTGGTTTCCGTAATTTCGAGCGTGAGACTGCCCGGCCGCAGCGCATGGCGGTCGAGCGCGTCACGCACGACCTCGATCAGGCGGGCATGGCAGAACTGCAGCGGCGACAGGTTGACGGCGATCGTCCAGTCGCCATGGCCTTCCCGGTGCCATTGGGCCATTTGCCGGCAGGCCTCGTTCAGCACCCAGGCGCCGATCGGGATGATCAAGCCGTTCTTTTCGGAAAGAGGAATGAATTTATCGGGGGCGATGAGGCCTCGCGCCGGATGCCACCAGCGCAGCAATGCCTCGGCCCCGCAGACGGCGCCGCTCGAGGCGAGAAATTTGGGCTGGTAATGCAACTCGAGTTCTCCCCGCTCCAGGGCCACATGCAAATCGTTCAGCAGCGACAGATGATCCTGCACGTCGGAATTCATCGCGGCATCGTAGAAGCAATAGCTGTTTTTGCCGCGTTGCTTGGCGTGATACATCGCGGTATCGGCATGGATCATAAGATCATGCTGCGTCGCGCCGTCGGATGGGTAGACCGCAATGCCGACGCTGGCCGTGACGTGCAGCTCATGGCCGACGATCAGGGCTGATTGGCTGATGGCCGAAATCAGCTTATGGGCAACGGTCGCGGCGTCGTCCGGATCCTTGATCTCGGTCAGCAGCACGAACTCGTCGCCGCCGACGCGAGCAACGGTATCCTGGGCGCGCAGCTTGTCGCGGATGCGGCGGGAGACGGCAATCAGCACCTGGTCGCCGGCATGATGCCCGCGAGAATCATTGATGGTCTTGAAATCATCGATATCCAGGAACAACAGGGCGAAGCGGCCGTCGCTGCGCTGCGCCTTTTCCAGCATCTGGCCCAGCCTGTCCTTGAGCAACAGGCGGTTGGGCAGCCCGCTCAGCGTGTCGTGCGTGGCCAGGCTGGTGAGCTTTCGATTGACGCGCACGAAGATGGCGCGCAGCGCGGCCAAGGCCAGGAGGGCGGCGATAATCGATGCGGCCACTTGCGTGCGGACCTGATGGTAGGCCGCGCGGACGTCGTCCAGTGCCGTTTCGTAAGCCTGGTCGCGCAAGGTAAGAATGGGTTGGTAAAGAGGCAGCACCGCCGCACGGTAGGCCGGCACGCTCATGGGAAAAGCGCCATCCGGAAAATGCGGTACCAATCTCTGTTTGATGGCTTCGTAGGGCACCATGAAGCCGGTATCGACCCGGTTGATGGCGCCCCACAGCGCCGGCGGAATGGAGAGCCCCTTGCGCACGACGAGCAACCCCGCCCAGATCTGCCGCACCCGCCCCTCGTAGCGCAGAAAGCGATCCCGGTCGGCAGGGCCGACCGGCCTGGCTTCCACGAGCCATTCTTCCAGAAGGCCCGCCTGCGCGCCCGCGACGGCGCGCAGATCCGATGCCTGACTGGCGATCTGGCTCGCGGCATAGGCCGGGCCGTTGACGAACGCGAGCTTGTCTACCTGGCCATGCAGAAGATCGGCGGCCTGCGCATTGATGTCGTTCATCCGGTTGATCAGCTGCCGCGCGGCATCGCCGTGCACCGCAAACGGACGGCCGAGCTGCTCGTCGCAGAAATCCCGGCTGGCGGCCACCCGGGCGGCCAGCTCCCGGGCATTGGGCAACAAGCTGGCGTCGGTCGCATCCATCGCAGCCAGCTCGCCGATATGCGCCAACACGGCGGCTATGACTTCATCGGTATTTTTGCGCGCCTGGCGCAGGGCAGCCAGTCTCTGGGCGTCGTCGCCGGATCCGGCATTGGTCAGCGCCAGCGTGGAGACGCCGCGCTCCAAGGAAATGAATCCCTGGATATTGGCCAGGGCCTTGATCGCCTCGATGCGCGTAATGCTGGTGTCCAGCTCGCCCATCTGGCGTATGGTGCGCCAGCCCAGCATGCCGGAAAGCCCGACCACAATCAGGGTGATCAGGATCAGTGCAAAGCCAAAGAGCTTGCGAGCAGGCATTTGAACTGGCCTCGTTCGACCACGGGATGATGCAGCTTGGTGTCAGAGCCTGATAAATCCGAATCCTGAAAAATATTGAAATTATTTATTTCTGATTGAATTACTACTGAATATAGCAGCGAAAGCCGCCGGCCATGCGAATTATTGTCGTGCGCCGGTAGCACGCGGCCTTGAATCGTACCCCGCGAAGCAGCCCTAGCTCTTACGAGACGAATAGCGCAACGCGTCGACGACAAGCGCGAACGCGGGAGTCTGCTGTCGACGGCTGGGATAGTACAGATGGTAGCCCTCGAATTTAGGGCACCAATCCTCCAATACCCGCACGAGCCGGCCTGCTTCGATATGCGGCATGAATTCGTCTTCGGGAAGCAGCGCAATGCCCAGGCCGGCCAGCGCCGCATCCACCTGGGGCTTCGTAGTGTTGAAGATCAGGGAGCCATTCACCCGGACATTGATCTGCCGCCCACGGCGCTCGAAATCCCAGACGTACAGCCCGCCCGAAGACACCATGCGCTGGTTGATGCACTGATGCGTCATGAGGTCGTTCGGTGCCTTGGGTGCCGGATGCGCGGCGAAATAGTCTGGCGATGCCACCACCGCCATGCGCAGCGGCGGGCCGATGGGCACGGCAATCATGTCCTTGTCGATGGTGTTTCCGAGACGCACGCCTGCGTCGAAGCGATCCGCCACGATGTCGCGGAACCCATAGTTCACGTCGAATTCCAGCGTGATGTCAGGGTATTCGCGCAGCAGCGGCACGAGCCTGGGCAGCATGATGCTGTGCAGGGCGTAGTCCCCGCAGGTAATTCGCACCGTGCCGGCGGGCTTGTCGCGCAACTCCGTCAGTTCATCCAGCTCTGCCTCGATTTCATCGAAACGGTTGCCTATGGCCCTGAGCAGACGCTCTCCGGCCGCCGTGGGCGAAACGCTGCGCGTGGTGCGCGTGAGCAGGCGGATTTGAAGCCGGGCCTCCAGGCCGCTGATCGCCTGGCTGAGTGCGGATTGCGTTACGCCCAGCAACGCGGCTGCGCGGGTGAAGCTGCGTTCCCGCGCCACGGTTACGAAGGAGAGGAGATCGTTGAGGTTGCGCCTGACCATGATGCGGCTTCATGAAATATCAATTAATTAGCTTAGCTTATATGGTCTTTAAGTATTGATTAGCTAGTCAAGCGCAGGCCCGGCGAGGAAGATAGGGGAAGCAAAAAATACCGATTCTGCGCCCGGCGGCCGCATGAATCCCCCGGCAATGCGACATGCGCGGGACCGAATTTCAAGGAGCATCATCATGACTGTCAAAGCCTACGGCGCCCATGCGGGCAACCTTCCTCTCGAACCGCTGGAAATCACCCGCCGCGCTCCTGGAGCGCATGACATACAGATCGCCATCGACTATTGCGGCGTGTGCCATTCCGATCTTCATCAGGTGCGTTCGGAGTGGGAAGGCACGCTTTACCCCTGCGTGCCAGGCCACGAGATCGTGGGCCGCGTCATCGCGGTGGGCGAGCACGTATCGAGCCATCGGGCCGGCGACCTGGTCGGCGTAGGCTGCATCGTCGACAGCTGCAAGCATTGCGCCGATTGCGACGAAGGGCTGGAGAATTACTGCGACCATATGGTTGGCACCTACAACGGAGCTACATCCGACGCGCCAGGACATACCCTGGGAGGCTATTCGCAGCAGATCGTGGTGCATGAGCGCTATGTGCTGCATATCCGTCACCCCGAGGAGCAGCTGGCGGCCGTGGCGCCGCTGCTGTGCGCGGGTATCACCACTTACTCGCCGCTGCGCCACTGGAAAGTCGGTCCGGGTCACAAGGTGGGCGTTGTCGGCATCGGCGGCCTGGGGCATATGGGCATCAAGATCGCCCATGCCATGGGTGCGCATGTCGTGGCGATTACCACATCCGAATCCAAACGAGAAGCGGCTCGCGCCCTGGGGGCAGACGAAGTCGTGGTCTCGCGCAACGCCGACGAAATGGCAGCCCGCGCCAAGAGCCTGGATTTCATTCTCAACACCGTGGCCGCGCCGCACGATCTGGATCCCTTCTTCGAATTGCTCAAGCGGGACGGCACGATAGCCCTGGTGGGCGCTCCCGCCACGCCGCACCCCTCGCCCCAGGTGTTCAACCTGATCACCAAGCGCCGCAGCCTGGCCGGCTCGATGATCGGCGGCATCCCTGAAACGCAGGAAATGCTCGATTTCTGCGCCGAACACGGCATCGTGGCGGACATCGAAATGATCCGCGCGAACCAGATCAACGATGCCTACGAGCGCATGCTCAAGGGCGACGTGAAATACCGATTCGTCATCGATAACGCCTCTCTGGCTGCCTGATCCTCGATCGAGCGCGACATGCCGCAGCGCCATGACCGTCGTTCGGCCCGGGTGTGGATTACCGGATCGTCGGACGGTCTGGGCTACGCAGCGGCCAAGACGCTGCTCGAGCAGGGCCATGAGGTCGTTGTGCATGTCCGCTCCCGAAGCCGGCTGCCGTCCGTGGGCGAACTTGTCGCCAGCGGAGCGTCTGTCACCATCGGCGATCTGGCGGATCTTGCACAGATCCGCGATCTCTGTGCACAGGTCAATGCCATCGGCCCGATGGATGCCGTCATCCACAACGCAGGCATCCTCTCGGGGCCGGGCGTATTGCTCGTCAACGTCGTCGCCCCCTATCTGCTCACGGCGCTGATCCAGCGCCCCCGACGCCTGATCTACCTCAGCAGCGGCATGCACGCCAGCGCAAGCGCAGACTTGACTGGCGTGGATTGGTCAGGTCGTACATCGACGGGGAACTATTCGGACAGCAAACTATTTGTCACCGCGCTGGCCGCGGCAGTGGCGCGATTGTGGCCCGATGTGATCAGCAATGCCGTCAATCCGGGGTGGGTGCCAACCAAGATGGGGGGTGCCAATGCGCCGGACGACCTGCGTCTGGGACAAGTAACCCAGACGTGGCTTGCCGTCAGCCAGGACGCCCAGGCATTGACCACTGGCGGATACTGGCATCATCGGCATCGACAACAGCCCCATCCTGCCGTCACCGACGCGCGATTCCAGGATCAGTTGCTGGACGAGCTTGCCCGCTTCACGGGCACGCCGCTAGGGTGACGTCGAAAGACCAGCCCGCGTCAAGGCGGGATAGGCCGGGCGGTTTCACGACGGCAGTGCCGTCACGCGATCCCGGCCATTTTTCTTGGCCAGATACAGCGCACGATCGGCGCGGCGAAGGACCGCGGCGCTGTCTTCCGGCGACTGCCAGGCGCTGACGCCGAAAGACATCGTGATACTCCGAGCCATGGCATCACGTTGTGCGGCTATGGATGCGCGCATGCGCTCCGCGAGTTCGCAGGCGGCTTCGAGCTGGCAGCTCGGCAATATGATTAAAAATTCCTCGCCGCCCCATCGCACCACCGCGTCGCCGCTGCGAACAACGGCTTTGAGCAGCGTCGCGCATTGACGCAGAATATGGTCGCCCGCTTCGTGTCCGAAGCGATCATTGATCTGCTTGAACTTGTCGATATCGCCCAGGATGAGCGCATAGCCGTTGTCCTCTGCTTGTGCCCGGCGCTGGCATGAATGCAGTTGCGCTTGTCCGGCACGACGGTTGAGCAAGCCGGTCAAGGCATCGTGATAGGCCTGTTCGCGCAATTCCTGCGTGCGCATGACAAGTTCCGTCACATCCTTGCTCACGCCGACATAGTGGCGGGTCGCACCCGAATCGTCTTTCAACAGGGTGATGGTCTGCGCCACGTAATAAAGCCGACCATGCTTTTGCCGATCGGAAAATGTCGCCTTGCAGCCCTCGCCCTGCGCGAGGGCCTCGCGCAGTTTGGTATGAAAGGCAGGCGGTGGGGTGCCCGATTGAAGGTAAGCCGGGGTCGGCCCCAGGACTTCGGCGCTGCCGTAACCGGTCAATTGTTCGAATGCCTGATTGACGAAAAGAATATTGGCCTTCTCATCGGCGATCAACACCGCATCGTCGGTGGCGTCCAAAGCCCGGGCAAGCAAGGCCTGGCTCTCCTGTGCCTGAACCCGTTCCGTAATATTCTGCTGCACGGATACAAAAGCGCGAATGTCGCCGTGCGCATCGAGAACCGGAGAGACATTCCATTCGACGAGGTAGGCGCTGCCGTCCTTGCGGTAATTGAACGTTGCACCCTCGAAGAACTGCCGGCTGTGCAGGCAGGCGCGGAGTCGCCTCAGCACCTTGGGGTCTGTCAGAGGCCCTTGCAGCATGCGAGGCGAGCGCCCGATCAATTCCTCGGCCTTGTATCCCGTCATGACACAGAAGGCCGGATTGCAATAGATGATGATCGGGCCATCTCCCTGCAGATTGGCCGTGGTGACAACGATGGCGTTGAAAGCCTGCTCTACTGCGGTTTGCAGCAGGCCGTCCATATCTGGAAAGGCAGTAGCGCCAGCGGGTGAAGGGGAAGTCACGGATACGGTGCCAATCAAGTGCAAGAGCAATTGAGATGAATACCAGCATACCAAAGCATGGTGGTGAATAACGCCGCCTGCGCGCGCTTCACGCTGCCGCCCCCATCGGCAATCTTCTGAAAAGTCGGGCTAGCCTTGGCGGCGTGCACAGAGAGAAAGAAAAAACCCCGTAGACGCTTGCCTCTACGGGGTTTTTTTGACTTTTCTGGACTGCCTCGGAAGAATTCTTGGCGGACAGAGGGGGATTCGAACCCCCGATACGCTATTCACGTATACACGCTTTCCAGGCGTGCGCCTTCAACCGCTCGGCCACCTGTCCTGATTCCGGCATTTGCGCGGGCGGCATCACTGCGCAACGCAAAAAACTGGTAATCGAGCATTCTAGCAGAAAATCGCGATCACCGACGGCCACGGCGCTGCCTAGGCCTGCCGGGCGGACGGGAACGCATGCGACCATGGCGATCAGTCAGATCCCGCGCGGATCCATCGTTCAGGAAATAGAACTATGCGTGCAAAGATTGCCGTCTAGTGGAACCGTCGTTCGCACCCTATTCTTGTCCTATCGGCCTGCGCGCATCACGCGAGGCAAAGGAGATGACCATGAAGCGCATTCTCGGCGTCTACAGCGCCCCCCGCCCGCACTGGGTCGGTGACGGTTTTCCGGTGCGATCGCTGTTCGGCTACGACGGCCTGGGCCGGCACTTGAGCCCCTTCCTGCTGCTCGACCACGCGGCGCCCACCCGCTTCGAACCGGCGGCGCAGCCGCGCGGCGTCGGCCAGCATCCGCACCGCGGTTTCGAGACCGTGACCATCGTCTATCAAGGCGAAGTGGAACATCGCGACTCCACCGGCGCGGGCGGTCGCATCGGCCCCGGCGACGTGCAGTGGATGACCGCCGGCGGCGGCATCATTCACGAAGAATTCCATACGCGCGAGTTCACCAGGAGCGGCGGCACTGTCGAAATGGCGCAGCTCTGGGTCAACCTTCCCGCCAAAGACAAGATGACCGCACCGCGCTACCAGACCTTGCTGAACGCGCAGATCCCCTCGGTCGATCTGCCCGACGGCGCCGGCCGGGTTAGCGTGATCGCCGGCGAGTTCGGCGGACGGCGCGGCCCGGCCCTGACCTTCACGCCGATGGACGTATGGGACGTGCGCATCAACCAGGGCAGCAGCGGCCGCTTCGAAGCGAAGGACGGCTACACGCTGGCGCTGGTCGTACTGCGCGGCACCGTGCTGGTCAACGGCGGCGCCGTCGCGCGCGAAGGCCAGCTGGTGCATTTCGACCGGGCCGGCAGTGGCGTGCAGATCGAGGCCAACAGCGATGCGGTCTTGCTGTGGCTGTCCGGCGAGCCTATCGACGAGCCCGTGGTCGGGTATGGCCCGTTCGTGATGAACAGCGAAGACGAAATCCGCCAGGCCATCGACGACTTCAACAGCGGCCGCTTCGGGCGCATCCCGCATGCGCAGCCCGGCGGCGTGGCGGAACAGGCGCAAACCGCCTGATCCGGCTTGCACGGCCCGGTTTTTGGTGCCTACGTCGGTGTGGAAAACCGCGGCGCCGGAGCAGGATGCAGGACCTGCTCCACGTTTTGGAAATTGCCGCGTACCGTGAAATGCGGATGCCGGCAGGCCTCGGCCAGCGAGAGCACGGGCGTAACGCATGCCTCGGTACCCTCGAAGACCTGCAACCAATGTTCGCGCGTATGCTGCGCGAAGATCGCCGCGAATCTGGCCCGCATATCCGGCCAGGCCGTTTGAACGTGCTGTGCGGGCAGCGCTTCGTCCTGCATGCCCAAACCTAGAAGCAAGGCCGCATAGAAGCGCGGCTCGATGGCGCCTACCGCGACCGCCTGGCCATCGGCAGTGGCATAGGTGGTGTAGAAATGAGCGCCACCATCGAGCAGATTACTGGCTCGGCGGTCATGCCATTGCCCTGCCTGCCAGCGGCCCAGGATGGGCGCCAGCATGGCCAGCGCGCCATCGACCATTGCCGCGTCGACGACCTGCCCCTGGCCGCTGGCGCGCGCCTGCAGCAGCGCCGCCATGACGCCGACCAGCAACAGCATGCCGCCCGCCCCGAAATCGCCGATCAGGTTCAACGG
The DNA here is from genome assembly GCA_937881145.1 of uncultured Bordetella sp. Lineage (GTDB taxonomy): Bacteria > Pseudomonadota > Gammaproteobacteria > Burkholderiales > Burkholderiaceae_B > Bordetella. Next base: position 9,783 of record CALGFL010000150.1, on the reverse strand, counting down.
CACCGTGGGCGGCCCATCGGCCGGCCCTATGGCATGCAGCACGCCACTCAGCGCGAGGTAGTTGATGTCGTGGCCTACCTCCTGGGCCAATGGCCCCGCCTGCCCCCAGCCTGTAATCCGGCCATACACCAGGGCGGCGTTGCGTTGCCAGCAGGCCTGCGGCCCCAGTCCGAGCCGCTCCATGACACCGGGCCGCATCCCTTCCAGTAGAACGTCGGCATCCGCTACCAGAGCCAGCGCCGTCTCGCGCCCTGCTTCGGTTTTCAGATCGGCCATCACGGATTGCTTGCCGCGCAGGGTCAACTCGAAACGCGCATCGCGTGCGATGCCCATGTCGGCGGCCACCGGCCGCGCAACGCGGATGACGCGTGCGCCCATATCGGCCAGCATCATCCCCGCCCAAGGCAGCGGGCCGACAGTTTCCATCTCCAGCACCCGCACTCCGGCAAGAGGCCCGTTCAAGAGGGATCTCCGAAATCGACCAGAGTGCGTCCCAGCGCGGCGCCGCTTGCCTGGCGCTCTGCATGCGCGGGCAGATCGGCCAGGCCTATGCGGTGGATCCGCAGCAGGCCAAGGTCCGGCCGCCAATCGCCGGCCAGCCTGTCCCATAGCCGCAAACGCTGCGGCCAGGGCGCATTGGCTACGATGCCGAACACCTGCACCTGGCGCAGGATGAAGGGCAGCACGCTGCCCTCGTAGGTATTGCCTGCTGCGTTGCCGACCGAGGCGAGCTGTCCGCTGTCGTGCAGCGATCGCAGCAGCCACGACAGCGTGGCGCCACCCACGTTGTCGATCGCCGCGGCGAAACGGCCCGCTTCCAATGGCTTGGCCGAGCGCGTTGCTTCGGCATCGATGATTTCCGTTGCACCCAGTTCGCGCAGCGTGTCGGCTTGCGCGGGCCGGCGCGTGATGGCGGCAACCTGATAGCCGGCACGCGCCAATATGGAGATCGCCAGCATGCCCACCGCGCCCGTAGCACCCGAAACGGCGATCGGCCCGCTGTCGCGGCGCAGGCCGTTGGCTTCGAAGCGCTCCAGCGCCATGGCCACGGTAAAACCCGGCACGCCGATGGCTGCGACCTCCAGCGGCGACAGGCCCATAGGAAGCTTCTGCAAATGCGCCGCGGGCACGCGCATGCGCGCGCAGAAGCCGCCGTCGTAGGCAATGCCGGTCTGGAAGCCATGCACCAGAACGGCATCGCCCGGAACGAAGCGTGCATCTGACGACGACAGAACCTCGCCCACGGCCTCGATGCCCGCGATGCGCGGAAATCCGGCAATGATCTTGGCGCGCCCCGTGACCGCGAGGCAGTCTTTGAAATTCACCCCGGCATAGCGGGTGCGCATCACAACCTCGCCCACCGACAGATGCTCCAGCGTCAGCGTTTCGATGCGGGACTGCACACCGGCTTCGCTCTTGCGGCAGACCAGAGCGTCGAAGGTATCGCTAATGAATTGGGAAGACATGGCCCGACCTCAGATCACGTTCTGGGCGCGCAATTGGACCAGGTCGGCAGCGTCCAGGCCCAACTCGGCATAGACCTCGGCGTTGTGCTCGCCGACCGCCGGCCCGGAGCGAGGTATCGGCATGTCGCGGCCGACGATGCGCGGCACGATGCAGGGCGCGGGCAGGCTGCCGTAGTCGGGATCCGGCAGGCGGATGATGGCCTGACGTGCCTGGAAGTGCGGGTCGGCTTTGATATCCCGAATGTCGTATACCTTGCAAAACGGCACCTGGTGCCGCTCCAGCTGCGCGCTGATCTCGGCATAGGCGCGTTCGCCGAACCAGCGCACGAATCCCTCGTCCAGTTCGTCCATGTTCTGCACGCGTTTGGGCAACGTCTCGAAGCGCGGATCGCTCACCCATTCGGGGTAGCCGACCGCATCGCAAAGCCGCACATAGACCGCCTGCGAAGATGCCACCAGCGAGAAATACACACCGTCGCGGCTGCGGTACATATTGGACGGCGCGGTGTAGGAGGTGCGGTTGCCGACGGCGCAGCGCACCTGACCCAGCTGCTCGTACTCGACCGGCAAAGGATCCAGCAGGCGGAACAAGGCCTCGGTGGCGGCCAAGTCCACTTCGGCGCCCGCGGCTTCGGGATCGTCCCGCAGCCGGGCAACCTCGGCCGCGATGGAGAACGCGCAGAACACGCCGGCGATGGCGTCGCCCAACGGGAAATTGCTGTGCAGCGGCGAACCGCCGGCCTCGCCGGTCAAATTGGTAAAGCCGCTCATGGCCTCGAATACCCGCGCAAAGCCCGCTCGGGTGCGATAAGGTCCGGTCTGGCCAAAGCCGGTGAGGCGCACCACGATCAGGCGAGGATTGGCCTTGTGCAGGGTCGCGATATCCAGTCCCCAACGGTCCAGGCAGCCGCTGCGAAAGTTCTCCACCAGGACATCGAAGCGCGGCAGCATCGATAGAAAGATCTCGCGCCCCTTGGGCTTGCGCACGTCCAGCGTGATGCCTCGCTTGCCTCGATTGGCAACCTTCCACCAAAGCGGCGAACCGTCCTTGATGGGTTGCATGTGCCGCAGCGAATCGCTGCCGTCGGGCAGCTCCAGCTTGACGACGTCGGCCCCCTGATCCGCGCATAGGGTCGCACCGCTCGGCGCGGCCAGGACGGTCGCCATATCGAGTATCCGCACGCCGGCCAGAGAGCCGGAATTCGTCGTCTTTGAGTTCATGGGTAAGCCTGGGCATGAGTTTGCATCGAACCTCTTTATGCCCATGTCATTTCGCGTCGACAATGGGTTGTTTCGCACAGCGAAATGACGTCCCGCAAACCATTGACCCTGGATTTCAAAGCGCGAATCATGAACGCCACCACTCGCCCCGCCCCGAAAGTCAAAGTGTCCACCATCACGCTGCCCGGTCTGGTCGATCCGCACGACCTGTCCTCCGACCGCCAGTTCTCCATGAACTTGGCGCGCGGACTGGAAGTGCTGCGCGCTTTTTCGGCGTCGACGCCCCTGCTTGGCAATCGCGAGATCTCCGACCTCACCAGCCTGCCCAAACCCACGGTGTCGCGCCTGACTTACACGCTGACCTTGCTGGGCTATCTGGCCCGCGACGGGCAATCCCAGAAGTACCGCCTGGGTCCCGGCGTGCTGGCGCTGGGCCATCCCCTCTTGGCCAGCATGCACGTGCGCCAGATGGCTAAGCCCTTGATGGAATCGCTGGCGCGCACCACGGGCTGCACCGTCAATCTGGGCATGCGCGACCGCGGCACCGCGGTCTATATCGATTCGGTGCGCGCCGATACCGCCAACCAGCATCTGCCCGACATTGGCACGTCGCGCCCGCTGCTCTCCAGTTCGATAGGCCGCGCTCTCATCCTGGGCCATACGCCGGCCGAGCGCACCGCCATCCTGAACTATCTGAAAGTGCAGGACAGGGCCTACTTCGAGCGGTGCCGGCCGCTCTGGGAAGCGGACGCCAAGCGATATGCGGAACGCCGCTACTGCCTGTCGCGCGGCGATTGGCAAAAGAACATCCATGCCGTGGCCGTTCCCGTCCGCCAGCCGCCGGGCGAGCCCCCCCTGGCGATGAACTGCACGATCGCTGCGCACCGCGCGCAAAAAGACCGGCTCGTGCGCGAAGTGGTGCCCCTGCTCAAAGAAGCGGTGCATCAACTGGAATTCGCGCAAGGGCTGCACTGAGGCAATACCCAACGCAAGGAAAACGATGATCCGAGACGCCAAGCAGTTCGAAGCCATGATGCAGGAGATTCGCGGCTTTCTCTACGAAGAATGCCTACCCATCGAGCAAGAGGTGGATCAGACCGACCGGATTCCCGAGCCGGTGGTGCAGCGCATGCGCGAGCTTGGGCTCTTCGGCCACAGCATTCCCGAGGCGTATGGCGGCGCAGGCCTCACCACCGAGGAGCTAGCCTTGATGAACATCGAGGTCTCCCAGGTCGCCACGGCGTTTCGCGCGCGCTTTGGCGGCAACACCGGCATCGCCTCCGAATCGCTGGTGGTCGATGGCACCGAAGAGCAAAAGCGCCGCTACCTGCCCTTGCTGGCCAGCGGTCAGGTCACGGGCTGCTTCGCCCTGACCGAGCCGCAGGCCGGATCGGATGCAACGGCCCAGAAAACCGTTGCCGTGCGCGACGGCGAGTACTTCGAGATCACTGGCCGCAAGTGTTTCATCACCAACGCGCCCATCGCCGATCTGTTCACTGTCTTCGCGCGCAGCGAACCCGGCACCACAGGCGCCTCCGGCATCTCGGCGTTTCTGATCGAGCGCGACACGCAGGGTCTTTGCACGCCGCCCGCCTACCGCAAGATGGGACAGCACGGCTCGCCGGTGGGCGAGGTGATTCTGGAGCGCGTGCGGGTGCATGAAAGCGCCATTGTCGGCGGCCTGGAAGGCAGAGGGTTTCGCACCGCGATGAAGGCGCTGAACAAACAGCGCATCAACCTGGCCGGTCTGTGCGTCGGACCGGCGCTGCGCCTGGTGCGCGAAATGGTGCGGCACGCGCAGACGCGCAAGCAATTCGGCCAGCCCATCGGCGAATTCCAACTGGTGCAGCAGATGATCGCCGAAAGCAATACCGAAGCGCATGCCGCGCGGGCGCTGGTGCTGGAGACCGCGCGCAAGCGCGACGACGGCATAGACGTGACCATGGAAGCCTCCATGTGCAAGCTGTTCGCGTCGGAAGTCAGCGGCCGGGCGGCCGACCGGGCAGTGCAGATTTTCGGCGGCAGCGGCTATATCGCCGACAACGTGGCGGAACGCTTCTATCGCGACGTGAGGCTGTTCCGCCTATACGAAGGAACCAGCCAGATCCATATCGGCAATATCGCCAGGCGGACCATGGCAACTGCGTCGATCTGAACGAATCGGCGCGAACAACCAAATCCAGGAGACAAACATGAAATTCGCTTCGTTGCTGATAGCCTGCGCCATCGCCGTCAGTCCGCTGGCGGCCCGTGCAGCCGATAGCTATCCCGACAAACCCATCCACATCATCGTGCCCTTCTCGGCGGGCGGCATCGTCGATTCGGTCGCCCGCATCGTGGGCCAGAAGCTCTCCGAGAAATACGGCCAGCCGGTGATCGTCGAGAACCGCACCGGTGCGGGCGGCGCGATCGGCACAGAATACGCTTCGCGCGCGCCGGCGGACGGATACACGCTGATCCTGGTTAGCCCCAGCCACGCCGTGGCTCCGATCCTGGAAAAGAAAGCCCATTGGAATCCGGTGCGGGATTTCACGGCGATTTCCGGGATCGGCATCGTCCCCAACGTGATCGTGGTGCATCCTTCGGTTCCGGCCCACAACATGGCCGAGTTCATTGCCCTGGCCAAGAAGAGCAATCCTCCGCTGACCTACGCGACCGCCGGCATCGGGACCTCCAATCATCTCTCCGGCGAACTGCTGGCGCAGGAAGCCAAGATCAAGCTCGTCATGGTGCCCTACAAAGGCCAGACCGACGCGCTCACCGACCTCCTGGCCGGACGCGTGGCCATGATGCCGCTGACCGCCGCCCTGGCCATGCCCAACGTCAAAGCCGGCAAGCTGCGGGCGCTGGCGGTGACCACCGCCCAGCGCGCCAGCGCCATGCCGGACCTGCCCACCGTCGCCGAATCCGCCCCTTTGCCGGGCTACGAGGTCGGCACCTGGTTCGGATTGGTGGCGCCGGCCGCCACGCCTCAGGCCATACGGGATCAATTGGCCGCCGAAGTGCACGAGATCGTCGAAATGCCCGACGTGCAGGCCAAGCTCACGCATCTGGGCATGGAGATGAACTGGCAGTCGCCGGCCCGGTTCGACGCCTTCGTGGCCAAGGAATTCGACAAGTGGACCAAGGTCGCCAAGCAGGCCCATTGGCAGATGAACTGACATGGCGCGTGCTCGCACCTGCCGCATCAGCACCCCCCTATGCGACCGCCTGGGCATACGCCATCCCATCTTCGGGTTCTCGCACGAACCCGACGTGGTCGTGGCCATTGCCCAGGCGGGCGGGTTTCCGGTCCTGGGACTGGGACGCGATGCGCCCGAACACATTCCCGCCATCGTGGCCGACGTGCAGCGCCGCCTTGCGGGCCTGCCCTATGGCATAGATCTGATGCTGCCGTCCAAAGTCCCGCGGCGGGCGGACCTGGACACCCTGCGGCAGAACCTGCCGCGCAAGCATGTCGAGTTCGTTCAGGCGCTGCGCCGGCGCTTCGACGTCAAGCCGCCCGCCGAGCCCAGCTTTTTCACTTCGCAGGCCCGCTCCGAAGCGCTGTTCCAGGCGCAGATCGAAGCCGTGCTGGACTCCGATGCCCTGTGCATCGCCACGGCCATCGGCCTGCGGCCCGAGCTCATCGAACGGGCGCGCGGCCTGGGCAAGATGACCTTCTCGCTGGTCGGTTCGGTGCGCCACGCGCAAAAAGCGCTAACGCTCGGCGTGGACGTGCTGGTCGCGCAAGGCTATGACGCGGGCGGACACACCGGCCCCGTCGGCACCCTGTCGCTATTGCCGCAAGTAATTGCCGCCGCGAACAGCAAACCGGTGCTGGCCGCGGGCGGCATCGCCACCGGCGCGCAGGTGCTGGGCTGCATCGGCATGGGCGCGCAGGGCGCGTGGCTGGGCACGCTGTGGATGGGCGCAAAAGAAAACCACACGCCGCAGGCGCTATTGCAGCGCCTGATCGCCAGCGGCAGCGAGGACACCGTGATCTCGCGCGCACACAGCGGCAAGCCTTGCCGGGTCGTGCGCAGCGACTGGATAGACGCCTGGTCGCAAGCCGGCGCACCTGCGCCGCTGGATATGCCCTTGCAGCAAGTTTTGACAGGCGAGGTCTTCGCCTCGATTCACGAGAACGACGATCCCCGCCTCATCTACGAGGCGGCGGGGCAGAGCGTGTTCGGGATCGAAGCGCCTACTTGCGTGGCCGATCAGATGCGCAAGCTGGTCGATGAGATGGAAGAAGCCTGGGACAAATTGCGTCTCTGCGCACAGGCACAAGCCTTTTCAGGTTGAAGCCCGTCAGCGCGAAAACAAAAAACGCGACAGCGGTCCGGCGGCCCAGCCCGCCGCGGCCAGCAGGCCGCGCTGCACCCCGGCCGGCAGGTCCAGCGGCTTGATCATCATTTTCACGCTCATGTCGACGGGCAGGCCGCGCATCACCAGCTGGCTGACCCGCTCGATCCGGCGCGCATTGAATTCCGGGTCGTTGGCGCGTCCGGGATAGCGCGCGGCCAGCACGTGGCGCATGGCGATTTCCTCGTCTTCGTTGCGGATCTCGAGCGACCGGCGCAGTAGCGCGCGAAATACGGCGTAGCGGCCGAGCCGTTCGGTCTGGTTATAGCGTTTGAAATTCTGATAGAAGACCTTGTAGTGATGCACCTCGTCCGCATGGATGCGGCCGGCAAGCTCCGCCAGCACGGGTTCTTCCGCGCACTGGCTTATGGTGCGGTACAGGCTGGAGGTTCCGGTTTCGATCACGCAGCGCGCCACCAGCTCCCGGGCTCGCGTCTTTTCCAGCTGCTCGCGCGAACAGGTCTGGGCATATTCGGCGAAGAACTCGGTAAAGAATGCATCCCAGTCGAAATCGGGCCACACGGCACCGACATAGGCTTTGAGCGCCCGGCCATGCTGCAGCTCCTCGGCCTCCCAATCGTCGCGCAGCCAGACGCAGAAGTCGTCGTCGCCGTCGAAGAAATCGATCAAAGTGTGCGAATACAGCTCCGAGCCGCTTTCGACAAAAGACGCCGCGCACAGCAGCAACATCAGGTCTTCGTTGGCTGCTGCGCGTTGAACGTCGATACGCGAGAAGTCGATATTCTCGACACGCCATCGCATGGCATTGCTCCAGTGCGGGCGGGCACGGAATCATGGGTCGACTTGTCGATACGACATCATCGTCCCATCGGGCAAAACTTCTTCCATACGCACCCGGAAACCCCACAACCGTCCCAGATGTTTCATGACCTGGTCGGCCTCTTCTTCAGCCAGCGGCCTGCCGCGAACCTGCTGATAGCGCAGGAGCAGGGAACGATCCGAGTCTCGGTAATAACGCGCAACCTGGATGTCCGGCAGCTGGTTGTCACGGTCATATTGTGCGGCCAGAAGGCGCCGGATGTCACGATAGCCCTGGTCATCGTGGATGGCCGCCACTTCGAGCTTGGGATTGGCCTGCTTATCGGAGATGGCGAAGAAGTGAAACTCGCGGATGAGCCTGGGCGAGAGATATTGCGCGATAAAGGACTCGTCCTTGAAGTTACGCATGGCGAAGTCCAGGGTGGCGAGCCAGTCTCCGCCGGCAATATCCGGAAACCATTTTTTGTCTTCGATAGTAGGGGTTTCGCAGATGCGCCGGATATCGGTCATCATGGCATAGCCCAATGCGTAGGGATTCAGGCCGCTATACCCGCGCTCGTCGAAGCCGCGCTGGCTGACCACGCTGGTATGGCTTTGCAGGAACTCCATCATGAAGCCGTCGGTGACCTGTCTGTCGCGGTGCAGGCGGTTGAGCAAGGTGTAATGCCAGAAGGTTGCCCAGCCTTCGTTCATCACCTTGGTCTGCGACTGCGGATAGAAGTACTGGGCGATCTTGCGCACGATGCGCACCAGCTCGCGCTGCCAGGGTTCGAGCCTGGGCGCGTGCTTTTCGATGAAATAGAGCAGGTTCTCTTCGGGTTCGGGCGGAAACACCGACTGCTTGTCCTGCGGCACGTCGTTCGCATCGAAGACCGGCACCGTGCGCCACAGGTCGTTGTATTGCAGCCTGGCGTGTTCCTCGCGCTCCGCCTGGCGCTTGGCTTCTTCGCGGTACGAGACGGGCGCGGGCCGCTTGTAGCGGTCTACGCCCTGCAGGCTGAGCGCATGGCAGGAATCGAGTATGGCCTCGACGGCTTCAAAGCCGTATCGGTCTTCGCAATCCATCACGTATTTGCGCGCGAACACCAGGTAGTCGAGGATGCCGTCGGCGTCCGTCCATTGGCGAAACAGGTAATTGCCCTTGAAGAAAGAGTTGTGCCCATAGCAGGCGTGGGCGATGACCAGGGCCTGCATGGCGATGGAATTTTCTTCCATGAGATACGCAATGCAGGGGTTGGAGTTGATGACGATTTCGTAGGCCAGCCCTTGCATGCCCCGGCGGTAGTACTGCTCGTTGCGGATGAACTCCTTGCCGTACGACCAGTGCGGATAGCCTATGGGCAGGCCGCCCGAGGCGTAGGCGTCGAGCATCTGCTCGGAGGTGATGATCTCGATCTGGTTGGGATAGGTGTCCAGCCCGTAGGCTTGAGCCGTCCTGGCGATGACTTCGTCATAGCGCTGGATCAGTTCGAAAGTCCATTCCGAACCGGTGGATATGGGGTGGCTGGGGCGCTCCAGGGCCTGGATTTCGGCGCTGGCGGCGTTGAGGAAGGTTTTCATGACTGATTGACCTCCTTCCTGAAAAGCTCGTGAAACACGGGGAATATTTCGCTGCGTTCGTGGATGCGGCGCATGGCGAAATTCGGCCTGGCCTGCTGTTCGTATTCGGCCCACAGGCTGCTCTTGCGCGCCTCGGACGAATCGGGCACTTCGATATAGGCGAAGTAGCGCGTGGCCGGAAGCAGGTTTTCCGCGAGATAACGCGCGCTCTTGCCGGCATCGGCGCCGAAGGAATCGCCGTCGCTGGCCTGCGCGGCGTAGATGTTCCAGTCGGTGGGCGGATAACGGTCGAGCATGATCTGGTTCATGAGTTCCAGCGCCGACAGCACGATGGTGCCCCCGCTCTTGGTGTCGTAGAAGAACGTGTGCTCGTCGGCTTCTTCGGCGTTGTCGGTGTGCCGGATGAAAA
>CALGFL010000149.1 GCA_937881145.1 uncultured Bordetella sp. | reverse complement strand
AGCGACGCGCTCGTCAACCTGCCCTGGAGAAAGAAGAGCAAGGTCAACGATTCCGTCGGCCACGCCGAGAAGGTGCTGGACGACGATCACCACGGCCTGGAGAAGGTCAAGGAACGCATTATCGAATATCTCGCCGTGCAGCAGCGCGTCGACAAGGTGAAGGCGCCCATCCTGTGCCTGGTCGGCCCTCCGGGCGTGGGCAAGACCTCGCTCGGCCAGTCCATCGCCAAGGCTACGAACCGCAAGTTCGTGCGCATGGCCCTGGGTGGCGTGCGCGACGAGGCCGAGATCCGCGGCCATCGCCGCACTTACATCGGCTCCATGCCGGGCAAGATCCTGCAGAGCCTGTCCAAGATCGGCGTGCGCAATCCGCTCTTTCTGCTCGACGAGATCGACAAGCTGGGCATGGATTTCCGCGGCGATCCGGCTTCGGCGCTGCTCGAAGTGCTCGATCCTGAACAGAACCACACCTTCCAGGACCATTACGTCGAGGTCGATTTCGACCTGTCCGACGTGATGTTCGTGGCGACCAGCAACACGCTGAACATTCCCCCGGCGCTGCTGGACCGCATGGAAGTCATTCGCCTGTCGGGCTATACCGAGGACGAGAAGATCCACATCGCTCGCGAACATCTGCTGCCCAAGCTGATGAAGAACAACGGCGTGAAGGAAGACGAGCTCGAAGTCGACGACAGCGCGCTGCGCGATATCGTGCGCTACTACACGCGCGAGGCCGGCGTGCGCGCGCTCGAGCGCGAAGTGGGCAAGATCTGCCGCAAGGTGGTCAAGAAGCTGCTGGTCGAAAAAGACACCGAAAACCAGAACAAGGCCGAACCGCTGTCGCTGCCCGTCAAGGTCAACGGCGACAACCTGGACGACTATCTGGGCGTGCGCCGCTATACCTTCGGCATGGCTGAGAAAGAAAACCAGGTTGGCCAGGTGACTGGTCTGGCCTGGACCGAAGTCGGCGGCGATCTGCTTACGATCGAAGTGGTGGACATGCCCGGCAAGGGCGGCATTCAGCGAACCGGTTCGCTGGGCGACGTCATGAAGGAATCGGTCGAGGCTGCCCGCACCGTGGTGCGTTCGCGCGCTCGCCGGTTGGGTTTTGCCGACAGCGTGTTCGAAAAGCACGACATGCACATCCACTTTCCCGAAGGCGCCACGCCCAAAGACGGTCCTTCGGCGGGTATCGCGATCACCACTGCCATGGTTTCGGCCTTGTCGCACATTCCTGTGCGCGCCGACGTAGCCATGACGGGCGAGATCACGCTGCGCGGCGAAGTGCTGCCCATTGGCGGCCTGAAGGAAAAGCTCTTGGCGGCTCATCGCGGCGGCATCAAGACCGTGCTGATCCCGGAAGAGAACGTCAAGGACCTGGCCGAGATCCCCGACAACGTCAAGAACTCGCTGGAGATCGTGCCGGTGCGTTGGATCGACAAGGTGCTGGAACTGGCTTTGGAGCGTCTGCCCGAGCCCCTGGCCGACGAGGAAGCGACCAAGGAACAAGCCGTCGTGGCCGCGCCCGCAGCCGGCACGCCGACCGACCCGGTGGTCAAGCACTAGGCAAGCTTGCTGGGCCGATCAAGGCCCATGAGTCAGCACAAAGCACCCCAAGCGTTGGATGTGAATCCGACTCTTGGGGTGTTTTTTTATGTCAGCCCTTCATCCACGCTTCGCATTGCGCCGCCACGCGCGCCAGGGCGGGGCGGTCCTTCAGGCCATTCCAGTAGGTAACCAGTTCGGGCCTGCTACCCAGCGCCCCGAATTCGATACCGTAGCCGATGGAGCGCCCGACATAGACGTCGGCGGCGGAGAAGCGCTCGCCCGCGATGTAGCGCTTGCCGCTCACGGCCTTGACGAGCGCGTCGACCGTGTGCTCGAAGCTGCCATAGCCGAAAAAGCGTTGCTGTTCGGCATTGGGTATCCAGCCCACGGCCTTGTTGGTGCTGGCGGCTTCGAGGCAGCTCGAGGTGAAGAACAGCCAACGGTAGTAGTCGGCGCGGTCGGCGGGCGCAGGCGCCAGGCCGGTCTCGGGGAAGGCGTCGGCGAGATAGGCGCAGATGGCAGCCCCCTCGGTGACGACCTTGTCGCCATGCTGGATGGCCGGCACCTTGCCCATGGGATTGAGCGCGAGATACTCCGGCGATTTCATGGTGCCGCCATAGGTGAGGACGACAGGACGATAAGGAACGCCAAGCTCTTCCAGCATCCAGTGCACGATGCTGGCGCGAGATTGGGGGTTCGTATAAAACACCAGTTCTTTCTGCATGGACGGCCCCTAATGCAAAGGTTGCGTGCGGATCAGCCCCACCGCGATGCCTTCCAGGACGAAGTCTTGCCCGGGCCGGATCACGATGGGTTCGAAGTCGGGATTTTCGGGTAGCAGTTCGATGTGGCCGCTCTGGCGCTGCAGGCGCTTGACCGTGACGTCGTCGTCGATGCGGGCGATTACGATCTGGCCGTTGCGCGCATCGGAGGTGCGCTTGACGGCCAGCAGATCGCCTTCGAGGATGCCGGCATCGCGCATGCTCATGCCGCGCACTTTGAGCAGGTAATCGGGTGTTTGCGAGAACAGGGCGGGGTCGACGCCGATTTCGCGCTCGACGTGTTCGGCCGCGAGGATGGGGCTACCCGCGGCCACGCGCCCGACCAGGGGCAGCAGCAGCCGGGAGATGGCATCGGCCGATTCGGCAATAAGGTTGCCGATAGCGCCGGATGCCGTGTTCTGGCGGGCTGGCGCATCGGTGGTGCTGGCGTCGGCGGCGAGCAGGCGTATGCCGCGCGACGCGCCCGCGGTGAGCTCGATGGCGCCCTTGCGCGCCAGCGCCTTGAGATGGTCTTCGGCCGCATTGGGAGAGCGGAACCCCAGCGCCTGGGCAATCTCGGCCCGGGTGGGCGGAAACCCGGTGCGCGCCACGGCGGCACGGATGAGATCGAGGATTTCCTGCTGACGCGCAGTGAGCTTGGTGGCCATGGGCGATTCTGACTGTATGGATATACAGCCATTTTGAAGGGCGCTGCCTGAAAAATCAAGCACCTGACGCCCGAGAGCGGGTGGTTTTTCCGCGTAGCTGCGTGAAACAGGTCGCGCAGTCGGGGCGGATCCGGGCCGTTGTTCGGACCATCGAATATGCCGGATCATCGCGATGATGGTGCATAAAATAGTGCCAGATTGGCTAAGCTCCGTTTCAAGTCCCGTCTCTTCGTATTCCTGGGAGGAAATCACATGCCGCGTATGCCGGTGGGCACCGTCGGTCTATTGCTGACAGGCGGCGGCGCCCGGGCTGCCTACCAGGTAGGCGTGCTGGAAGCGATTGCGGACCTGCGGCTCGCGGCCCGCGTCGGCGAACGGGGCAGTCCCTTCGGGGTGATCACCGGAACGTCGGCGGGTGCGATCAATGCGGCGGCGCTCGCGAGCTATGCCGATGATTTCGACCATAGCGTGCGCCGTCTCGTCGCGGTGTGGAAAGACTTTCGCCCCTCGCAGATCTATCGCACCGACACCTTATGGTCCATCAATGTGGAAGGCGGTCGCTGGCGCGTGCCGTTCGGGTTGAGATGGCTGCTCAAATTGTGGAATCACGAGCCGCCGCGATCGCTGCTGGACAACACGCCGCTGGCTGAGCTTCTCGAGCGCATGGTGCCTTTGCAGAGACTGCCCGGGCTGATGGAGGCCGGCTGGCTCAGGGCGCTGGCGGTCACCGTTTCCAGCTACAGCACAGGCGAGAACTATATCTTCTATCAGTCCCATGCTTCGATCGAGCCCTGGGTGCGGACACACCGCGTAGGCATACCCGGGCGCATCACCCTCGAGCATTTGCTGGCCTCGGCGGCCATTCCTTTTGTGTTTCCTCCGGTAGGCGTTGCGATGCCGAACGGTCATATGGAGTACTTCGGCGACGGCTCGATCCGCCAGGTGGCCCCGCTGTCTGCCGCCGTGCGCCTTGGCGCGCAGCGCCTGCTGGCGGTCGGCGCAAGCCGCCTGAATGAGCAGCAGAACCTGCCTCGCCCGAATGTCGACACGGGCTATCCCACGCTGGCGCAGGTTGCCGGTCATGCGATATCCAGCATTTTTCTCGACGCGCTGGCCGTCGATGTGGAGCGTATGCAGCGCATCAATCAGACGCTGACCCTGATCCCCACGTCGGAGCGTGCCGGTACGACGCTGCGGCCCATAGAACTGCTGGTGATCTCTCCCTCCGAGCGGGTCGATGTGATTGCATCGAGGCATATCAAGGTGCTGCCGGAGCCGCTGCGGCGCATGTTTGGTCACCTCGATGGCGGCGGCCCTCCGGGAAATGAAGCGCTGAAGTCTTCTGCGCTGGCGAGCTATCTGCTGTTCGACGCCGATTTCACGCGCGAATTGATGGAGCTGGGCCGCGCCGACACGCTGCGCCAGCGCGATGCCGTGTGTGCTTTCTTCGGTTGGATGAAATGAAAAAAGCCGGCGCGGTTCAATCCGCGCCGGCTTTCAGGACAGGGCCGTCGTCGCTTACTTTGCGACGGCCGCGATGGCCTTGGCCACCGTGTCGATGTTGCCGCTGTTGAGCGCGGCCACGCAGATGCGGCCGCTGGACACGGCATAGATGCCGTGCTGCTCGCGCAGGACGTCGACCTGGGCCGAGGTCAGGCCCGTGTACGAGAACATGCCGCGCTGCTTGACGATGAAGCCGAAGTCTTGCGTGGCGCCGGCGGCCTTGACCTTCTCGGCCAACTGCTGGCGCATCAGGCGGATGCGGTCGCGCATGCCGGCCAGCTCTTTTTCCCACGTGGCAAAGAGCTCGGGCGTGTTCAGCACGCTGGAAACGATGGTGCCGCCGTGGGTGGGCGGGTTGGAGTAGTTGGTGCGGATGACGCGTTTGAGCTGGCTCAGCACGCGGCCGGCTTCGTCCTTGCTGCCGGCCACCAGCGTCAGCGCGCCCACGCGTTCGCCATACAGCGAGAACGACTTGGAGAACGACGAGCTGATGAGCATGGTGATGTCTTGCGCGGCGAAGATGCGCACGGCTTCGGCGTCTTCGTACAGGCCCGCGCCGAAGCCCTGGTAAGCGATGTCCAGGAAGGGCACGAGGTCGCGCGCCTTTACGACTTCGGCCACTTGCCGCCACTGCGTCGCGTCCAGGTCCACGCCGGTGGGGTTGTGACAGCAGGCGTGCAGCACGACGACGGTCTTGGCCGGCGCGGCCTGCAGCGCGGCCAGCATGCCGGCGAAGTTCAGGCCGCGGGTAGCGGCATCGTAGTATGCGTAGGTTTCGACGGGAAAGCCGGCGCGCTCGAACAGGGCGCGGTGATTTTCCCAGCTGGGATCGCTGATCAGCACCTTGGAGCCGGGCAGGATCTGCTTGAGGAAGTCGGCGCCGATCTTGAGCGCGCCGGTGCCGCCCAGGGCCTGGGCGGTGAGCACGCGGCCGGCGGCGATCAAGGGCGAGTCGGCCCCCAGCAGCAGCGTCTGCGCACCTTTGTTGTAGCCGGGGATGCCCTCGATGGGCAGGTAGCCGCGAGCGGCGGCGGCTTCGATGCGCGCCACCTCGGCCTTGCGCACCGCAGCCAGCAGCGGAATTCGGCCTTGATCGTCGTAGTACACGCCCACGCCCAGATTCACTTTACCGGTACGGGTGTCAGCGTTGAATTGCTCGTTCAGGCCGAGGATGGGGTCGCGGGGGGCTTGTTCGACGGAGGCGAAGAGGGTGCTCATGGACGTGTTTGGCGTTGGTGATCTGGCTTGGTGGACTCGCCACCAAAGCCTGTGGATAATGAGGGATTTCCCTCAATTCAGAGTCTAGCATGCCCGTCGGCTCCGCCATTTCCGAATCCGAATCGCTGCGCGAGGCTTCGTCGCAGGCGCGCTACGTCGATTATCCCGGCAGCCCGTTTCATCTCTACCAGCCCTATCCACCCGCGGGCGATCAGCCCGCGGCTATCGAAGGCCTGGTGCAGGGGATGGAAGACGGTCTCATGTACCAGACGCTCCTGGGCGTGACTGGCTCGGGCAAGACCTACACCATGGCCAACGTGATCGCCCGCCTGGGCCGCCCGGCCCTGGTGCTGGCGCCCAACAAGACGCTGGCCGCGCAGCTCTATGCCGAGATGCGCGAGTTCTTTCCCAAG
>CALGFL010000148.1 GCA_937881145.1 uncultured Bordetella sp. | reverse complement strand
GGTGGTGGCCAAGCTTCTCCTTGAGCATCGCCGCGACGCGGTCGTAGTTCGCGCCGGGGTTGTCCATCTTGTTCACGTAGGCGATGCGCGGAACGCCGTACCGCTTCATCTGCTTGTCCACGGTGATGGACTGGCTCTGCACACCCTTGCCCGAGTCGAGCACCAGGATGGCGCCGTCGAGCACGCGCAGCGAACGCTCCACCTCGATGGTGAAGTCCACGTGTCCCGGGGTGTCGATGATGTTGATGCGGTGGTCGGGGTAATTACCGCCCATGCCGCGCCAGAATGCCGTGGTGGCAGCCGACGTGATGGTGATGCCACGCTCTTGCTCTTGTTCCATCCAGTCCATGGTGGCGGCGCCATCGTGGACTTCGCCAATCTTGTGATTGACGCCGGTGTAGAACAGGATGCGTTCGGTCGTGGTGGTCTTGCCTGCATCGATGTGCGCAGAGATACCAATGTTGCGATAGCGCTCGATCGGGGTTTTGCGGGCCATGATTGGGTGTTCCTTGTATTACCAGCGGAAATGGCTGAAAGCCTTGTTGGCTTCGGCCATCTTGTGCGTGTCTTCGCGCTTTTTCATTGCGGCGCCGCGACCTTCGGAGGCGTCGATCAGTTCGCCGGCCAGACGCAGGTCCATGGACTTTTCGCCGCGCTTCTTGGCGGCCTCGCGCAGCCAGCGCATGGCCAGGGCCAGGCGGCGCACGGGGCGCACTTCAACCGGCACTTGGTAGTTGGCGCCACCCACGCGACGGCTCTTCACTTCGACGATGGGCTTGATGTTGTTGATGGCCAGAGAAAAGACTTCCAGCGGCTCTTTGCCAGTCTTGCTCTGGACTTGCTCGAGGGCACCGTAAACGATGCGCTCGGCGACGGCCTTCTTGCCGTCCAGCATCACAACGTTCATGAACTTGGCGAGTTCGACGCTGCCGAATTTGGGATCGGGCAGAATCTCGCGCTTGGGGACTTCGCGACGACGGGGCATTTCTTGCTTCCTTGTGTCTATTCAGTTGAACCGCGGGTTGATTGAACCCCACGGCCGTGGCCATTCATTCAAATGGCCCCTTACGGTCCGCACGCATCCGAAAATGCTGTGCGTTTGCACGTTCCTCGCGGCAGTGTGCCGTTCGGGTCTTGCGGGTTTATTACTTACTGCAATCGGCTTGAACGAATCAGGCCTTCTTGGGGCGCTTGGCACCGTACTTGGAGCGCGACTGCTTGCGGTCTTTCACGCCTTGCAGGTCCAGCGAACCGCGGACGATGTGATAACGCACACCAGGCAAGTCTTTCACACGGCCGCCGCGCACCAGCACCACCGAGTGCTCTTGCAGGTTGTGGCCTTCGCCGCCGATGTACGAGATGATCTCGAAACCGTTGGTCAGGCGCACCTTGGCGACTTTACGCAGAGCCGAGTTCGGCTTCTTGGGGGTGGTGGTGTAGACGCGCGTGCAAACGCCACGACGCTGCGGGCAATTTTCGAGCGCAGGGCTCTTGCTCTTGCTGATGCTGACTTCGCGCGGCTTGCGCACGAGTTGGCTGATGGTAGGCATGGCCTCGGGAATTCCTTTTACGTATTACCACTGGATGTGTAGGCAGCTCACACAGACCCGCCCGTTTTCCGTCGCACCATGTCGCATACGTAAAAGAGCGGCCCTCGTCCCGGTCACGCCTGCATATTGAAGAAGGATATGCAGGCACCGCGCTCATGGGTTCTATCAAGCGCTTGGCCAGGCGGCTCATTGCGATAAACCAGGCATCGAAGCGGAAAAATCCGCAGGCAGTGCCCCTTTTTATGCGCAAATGTAGCAGTGAGCCAGAAAGCTTAGCCCAGATGGGTCTTTTTGTCAAAAGAATATCGGGAGAACCCTTTATTCAATCCCGCCGAATTTAGGGCCACATCAGGGGGATTCGACTTCCCCGCCCATAAAGTATCGTGTTACCAGGGCATTGATCATGTAGCCATAAGTAACTTTTATAAAATCTGCGCGCTTTGGCTCTTTACAAACCTTAAGAGATGTAAAGGCGAGCCGTTCATACGGTTGCATCATTTGTTGTCTCACCAACAAGCGTAAACCTATGAAGATCGCGTCGCTCGAAGACGACCTGGACCAGGCCCGTCAAATCCAGCAGGTCCTGGCCTCGGCCGGCTACCACTGCGACAGTTTCCAGCAAAGCGTCGATTTGCTGGGCGCCATGCGCGACACCACGTACGACCTGGTGCTGCTTGACTGGCAATTGCCCGACATGAACGGCGATGAGGTGCTGCGGCATTTGCGCAACCACTTCGGCTATGCCATTCCGGTCATTCTGCTCACCAGCCGCAGCCAGGAAGAAGACGTGGTGCACGGCCTGCAGGCCGGCGCCGACGATTTCATCTCCAAACCCCTGCGGCACGCCGAGCTGCTGGCCCGCATCAGCGCCCTGCTGCGCCGCGCCCAGCCCGTGCAGTCGGCAGAGGCGGCCTTCACGGTGGGCGCTTACCGCATCGACCCGGCCGAACGCTTCATCACCCTTGACGGCCGCAATATCGTGCTGGCCCCCAAGGAGTTCGATCTGGCGGTACTGTTCTTTCGCAACATCGGCCGCCTGCTGTCGCGCGATGTGCTCGCCGAGAGCGTCTGGAACCGCGAAATCCCGGCCACGTCGCGCACGCTGGATACCCATCTCTCCAATATCCGCCAGAAGCTGCAACTGCGCGCGCAGCATGGCGTGCGCCTGAGCTCTTCGTACGCCCTGGGCTACCGACTCGACCTGGTGCATATCGCCGAACAGGAAACCAGCGAGCGCGTTTCTCCGTTTCCCATCGCGCCCTGAGCCGGACCCGGCGACGCTGACATGGCCCAGGCACAGGAACGCCACAGGCGCTTCGCATGGTCCGCGGACCGTTTGCTCATAGGCCTGCTGGTCGCCGTGGCGGTCTTGCTCGGTTGGGTCAACGGCCTGGGCCGGTTCGACCAGAGCCTCTACGACCAGGCCATGGCCTGGTCGAGCCGGCCGGCTTCGTCCGACATTCTTCTGGTCACCGTCGACAACGCGTCGCTGGACGCGCTGGGCCCCTGGCCATGGCCGCGCAGCGTGCTCGCGCAATTGCTGGACAAGCTGCACGGTGCCCGCGCCGTCGGCCTGACCGTGCTCCACGACCAGGTCTCGCGCAACCCGGGCGATGACGCGCTCCTGATCGATGCCATCAGGCGCAACGGCCATGTGGTGCTGCCCGCCGTGCTCGATGATCTGACCGCACCGACCCGCAACGTTCTTGCCAACGACAAACTCGCCGCCGTGGCCGCGGGCACGGGTTATCTGAACAGCCTGCCCGACGGCGACGGCATCATCCGCCGCGTGCAATGGCGCACGCGCCTGCAGAACGGCCGCGACGGCCGCTACGTGGTTCTCGCCTTGCTCGCCGCGGGCGGCGAAGAGGACAAAGCTGATGCCATACTGGAACGAGCCGGCCCCGGCGGCCGCACGGGTATCGCTTATGCCGGTTCCGCCGGCCACATGCACGCCGTGTCTTATCTGCAGGTGCTGCGCGGCCAGGTGTCCGCGGCACAGATCCAGGGCAAGTATGTGCTTGTGGGCTCGCAGCCCGACGGCTGGTCGCGCCGCTTTCCCACGCCGATGGGACGCCTGAGCGGCATCGAGATGCTCGGCGAACAGCTGCAGGCCGCCCGCGCGGATCTCATGATCCGCACCGCGCCGGCCTGGCTTACCGCGCTGTGCACCGCACTGTGCACCCTGCTGGCCTGCCTGACTCTGCGCCGCATGGCGCCGCGCCGCGCCCTGCTGTGGTCGCTGGCCGCCGCCGCCCTGGTGCTGGTCACGACATTCATGGTGCTGAACTACGCGCAATACTGGGTGGCACCGTCGGCGGCCGTCCTTATGCTGCTCGCATGCTATCCGCTGTGGTGCTGGCGCCAGCAGGAAGCCCTCCTCGCCGATATGGACGGCGAGCTGCAGCGCCTGAGTCAGGAATATCCGCCCATTCTCGACGAAGCGCAGCTCTGGCCGCACCCGGGCAAGGACGCCATGGGCGCGCGCCTGCACGAACTGCGCCAGGCGCTGACGCGCGTGCGCAACCTGCGCCGCTTTCTCGTCGACGGTTTCGACGGCATCACCGATCCGGTCTTCGTCTCCGACAAGGACGGTCGCCTGAGCATGCGCAACCGCGCCGCGACGGCCTACTTTCGCGATCTTGCGCTACGCGCGCCGCGCCTGGGCCAGTCGACGACCTGGCTGCTCGAGCAACTGGTGTCCGATGCCGCCGTGCTGAGCAAGATCGGCCCTGCCCTGACCGGCCAGCAGTCCGACGCCTCGCCCTGGCGCCTGGACATGGAAATCCAGGACCGCCAGGGCCGCAGCATCATTCTCAAATGCGCGCCCATCCACAACAGCGCCGGCGAATTCGCCGGCACGGTCGTCACGTTCAACGACATCAGCGCCATACGCCAGGCCGAGAGCAAGCGCGAAGAAACGCTGCGCTTCGTCTCGCACGACATGCGCGCGCCGCAGAACTCCATCCTCGCGCTGGTCTATCTGAACAGCCAGGAAACCGATCCGAAAAAGCAGCACGATGCCTGGTCGCGCATCGGCCAGCTGGCGCGACGCACCTTGCGGCTGGTCGACGATTTCGTGCATCTGACCCGTGCCGAATCGGTGCGTCTCGCGCAGGTGGTCATCGACCTGGACATGTTGCTGCACGAGGCCATGGACGATTTCTGGGGGCTGGCCCAGGCGCGCCGGGTGGAGCTGTCCATCGACGATGTGCTGCCCCAGGCCTTGGTTCGTGGCGACCGCGCCTTGTTGCTGCGCGCCGTCTGCAACCTCATCGACAACGCCCTCAAGTACACCGCCAGCGGCGGGCGGGTGCGCGTGTCCCTGCAACGCGACGGCATGAACTGGTTGATTCATATCGCCGATAGCGGTATGGGCATCGCGCAGGAAGATCTTCCGCGCATTTTCCAGCCCTTCACGCGCGTAGGCCCGGCCGCGCGCAACGACGGCAACGGCGCGGGGCTGGGCCTGGCCTTCGTCAACACCGTGGCGGCCCGCCACGGCGGCAGCGTCGAGGTGCAGAGCCAACCCGGCTCCGGTTCGACTTTCACTCTGCGATTGCTTGCTTATACTGAAGACGAGATCGCCCGCGCCGACGAACGCGCGGCCTGAGTGGAGTCCGCCATGGAACGCACAATTGCCAGCATTCTTCCCGCGCAGGCCGTCATCGAC
>CALGFL010000147.1 GCA_937881145.1 uncultured Bordetella sp. | reverse complement strand
AACTCGCTGTCGTAGTCGTCTTCGATGATCCAGCTGCCCCATTGCCGCGCCAAGGCCAGCAGCCGCCGGCGCCGGGCCAGCGACATGACCGCGCCCAGGGGATATTGATGCGAGGGCGTCACGAAGATCAGGCGCGGCGGCGCATCCAGCGGTTCGGCGGGCAGGTGCATGCCCTCTTCGTCGACTGCGCGTGGCACGGCGCGTAGGCCGTTGGCCTGCAGCACCGAACGCGCGCCCCAATAACCCGGATTCTCGATCCAGGCTACGTCGCCTGCCTCGCAAAGCATGCGTGCGATCAGGTCTATGCCTTGATGCACCCCTTCGGTCAACAGGATCTGCTCGGGATCGCAGTCGATGGAACGCGTGAGCGCGAGATGCTGCGCCAGCGCTTCGCGCAGAGCCGGCAGCCCTCCGCCATAAGAGTAGGTGAGCAGCTCGGCGGACGGCTTGCGCCATATGGACGAAACGATGCGGCTGAATTTCCGATGGGGAAACTCGGTCACGTCGGGCACCCCCGGCATGAAGGCGCCCCATTGGAAAGGCGAGGCCGAGGCGCCGTCGACGATGCGCGCGCCGCGCCCGGACAGCGAGGATTCCACGGGCTTGGGGCCGGCCTGCCGCGTGCGCCGGCCGCTGGCCAGATAATCGTCGGGCAAGGTATCGGCAACATACGTGCCGCTGCCCTGCCGGCTGCGCGTATAGCCTTCGGCCTGCAGCTGGGCATAGACGTGCACCACGGTATTGCGGGCAATGCCCAGCTCGGCCGCCAGATCCCGCGAGGCGGGCAGCCGGGTATCCGCAGCGATGGAGCCATCCAGGATGGCCTCGCGCAGGCAGCGGTACAGACGCTGATTCATGGCGCCTTCGCTGGCCTCGCCCAGCCGCAGCAACAGCAGGTCGCCGGCTATGGCACTCAAATTGGTTCCATCAATATTGCAAAACTGGAACTATACCGTGGGTCCATCCTGGCATTAAAGTTTGTACAGCGAATTCCCTTCACGCCAGCAGCGCCACGGCGCTCCATCGATACGAGGTCGTCATGCAAAACCTGGACATCAACACCCGCCGCCAACTGGCCACGCCTCGCGGCGTCGGCATCCAATTCGATTTCTACGCTGCGCGCGCCGAAAACGCCACGCTGTGGGACGACAAAGGCAAGGAATACATCGATTTCGCCGGCGGCATCGCCGTGCTGGCCACCGGCCACCGCCATCCCAAGGTGATTGCCGCGGTCAAAGAGCAGCTCGACAGGTTCACCCATACCGCCTTCCAGATCGTTCCCTACGAAAGCTATGTCGCCCTGGCCGAGAAGCTGGCCGCCGCGGCGCCGATGTCCGGCCTGAAGAAGGCCGCCTTCTTCACCGTCGGCGCCGAAGCCGTCGAGAACGCACTCAAGATCGCCCGCGCCCACACCGGCCGCTCGGGAGTGGTCGCCTTCACCGGCGCCTTCCACGGCCGCACCCACATGACGGTCACGCTGACCGGCAAAGTCGCGCCCTACAAGGCCTCGCTCGGCCCGATGGTGCCCGACGTCTTTCACGTGCCCTTTCCCAACAAGACCCAGAACATTTCCGTGGCCGACTCGCTCAAGGCCCTGGAACTGCTGTTCAAGTCGTCCATCGACCCCAAGCGCGTGGCCGCCATCATCCTCGAACCCGTGCAAGGCGAAGGCGGCTTCAATATCGCCCCGCCCGAGCTGATGGTCGCCCTGCGCAAGATCTGCGACGAACACGGCATCGTGCTCATCGCGGACGAAGTGCAGACCGGCTTCGCCCGCACCGGCAAGATGTTCGCCATGGAGCATCACAGCGTCGAGGCCGACATCATCACCGTGGCCAAGAGCCTGGCGGGCGGCTTTCCCTTGTCGGGCGTGGTCGGCAAAGCCGAAATCATGGATGCCCCCGCTCCCGGCGGCATGGGCGGCACCTATGCCGGCAACCCGCTGTCCATCGCCGCCGCGCTGGCCGTGCAGGACGTGATCAGGGAAGAGAACCTGTGCGCCCGCGCCGTCGAGCTCGGCGACAAGCTGGTCGCCCGCCTGAAGCAGCTGCAGGCCGGCAACGAAAAGATCTTCGATGTGCGCAATCTGGGTTCGATGGTGGCCTGCGAACTGGTCGATGCCGACGGCAAGCCCGATGCGACCGCCGTATCCGCCGTGATCAAACAGGCCGCCGCCAAGGGCCTGCTCCTGCTGTCCTGCGGCGTGTACGGCAACGTGCT
Organism: uncultured Bordetella sp.; assembly: GCA_937881145.1. Classification (GTDB taxonomy): domain Bacteria; phylum Pseudomonadota; class Gammaproteobacteria; order Burkholderiales; family Burkholderiaceae_B; genus Bordetella. Next base: position 6,747 of record CALGFL010000147.1, on the reverse strand, counting down.
GCGCTTCCTGTATCCGCTGACCATCCCCGACGCGCAATTCGACCGAGGTTTGGATATCCTGGCGGAACTGCTGGCCCGGTAACCCCCCAATTCCGGCGCGCACGGCCCTGTTTCGCAGGACGCCTGCCCGCCGCCTTTTCCGAGAGACGCTACCTCATGTCATCCAAGCTCGAACTCAAACGCCCCGACCTGCTGCGCGATGCCTGCTACATCGACGGCCAGTGGGTCAAGGGCAGCGCAAGCTTTCCCGTCGTCAATCCGGCCACCGGCCAGGTCATCGTCTCGGTGCCCATGCTGGGCCGCAAGGAAACCGGGCAGGCCATCGCGGGCGCCAGGGCCGCGCAAGTGCAGTGGGCCGCCAAGACGGCCAAGGAACGCGCCGCCGTGATGCTCAAGTGGGCGCAGCTCATGATGGCCACCCAGCAGGACCTGGCCGCCATCCTGCCCGCAGCCCCGGACCCGCAACTGCCCGAAGCCGTGGGCGAAATCGCCTACGCCGCCTCGTTCCTGGAGTGGTTCGGCGAACAGGCCAAGCGCATCGACGGCGACGTGCTGCAAAGCCCCAAGGCCGGCCAGCGCCTGCTCACGCTCAAGCAGCCCATCGGCGTCACCGCCGCCATCACGCCCTGGAACTTCCCCTCGGCCATGATCACCCGCAAGGCCGGCCCGGCCCTGGCCGCCGGCTGCGCCATGGTGCTCAAGCCGGCCGAGCAGACGCCGCTGTCGGCCCTGGCCCTGGCCGTGCTGGCCGAAGAGGCCGGCGTGCCCAAGGGCGTCTTGCAGGTGATCACGGGCGACGCGCCCGAGATCGGCGGCGCGCTGTGCGACAGCGACACGGTGCGCAAGCTCAGCTTCACGGGCTCGACCGAAGTGGGCCGCCTGCTGATGAAGCAGTGCGCGCCCACGGTCAAGAAGCTGTCCCTGGAGCTGGGCGGCAACGCGCCCTTTCTGGTGTTCGACGACGCGGATCCCGATGCGGCCATCGAAGGCATTCTCGCCTCGAAGTACCGCAATGCCGGCCAGACCTGCGTCTGCGCCAACCGCATCTACATCCAGTCGGGCATCTACGAAGAAATCGTCAAGCGCCTGACCGATAAGGTCCAATCCACGCTCAAGGTGGGCAACGGCTTCGAGGCCGGCGTGAACCAGGGTCCGCTGATCGACGAAGCCGCCATATCCAAGGTCAAGGAGCATATCGCCGACGCCACGGCCAAGGGCGCCAAGGTGGTCACGGGCGGCAAGCCCCACGCGCTGGGCGGCACGTTCTTCGAGCCGACGATTCTGCGCGACGTGACGCAGGCCATGAAGGTGGCGACCGAAGAGACGTTCGGCCCGGTGGCGCCGCTGTTCAAGTTCGAGACCGAGGAAGAAGCGCTGCGCATGGCCAACGACACGATCTTCGGCCTGGCTGCTTACCTGTACACGCGCGACTACGCGCGGGTGTGGCGCGTGTCGGAAGCGCTCGAATACGGCATCGTGGGGATCAACACGGGGATCATCTCCAACGAAGTCGGGCCGTTCGGCGGGGTGAAGCAGTCCGGCCTGGGACGCGAAGGGTCGAAGTACGGAATCGAGGATTATCTCGAGATCAAGTATTTGTGCATCGACCTGGGCAAGTAGGCTCGCGCCGAAACGGCAGTCGTCCTCGAAGAGCCGCGCAAGCGGCTCTTCGCTTTTGCCCACCACGCATTTCACTTGGTACTTATACCAATAAGAGCACGCGGCATCCGGGTCGCGTGCGCATCGTGCCCGAGGAGACACGGGCCGGCATGCAAAAAACGCATGCCGGCCATGAGAACTAATCGATTGTTCCCCGTCGGCGGCAACACTGACAATGATTCGGAACAGACTGCCCACCAGGGCACGCCTTCTTTCCACCCGAATCAGAGCGACGACCGATGAACTGCCCGACCTTCTCCCCCTGCCAGGATGAAGCCCGCGCGCACCAGCGCGCATCCGATGCCGCGCCCACCTGCGGCGAGTCTCTCATCACGCTGCTCGAACGCTACGGCGTCGACCACGTGTTCGGCATTCCCGGCGTGCATACGATAGAGCTGTATCGGGGCCTGGCCGCGTCGTCGATCCGGCACATCACGCCGCGCCACGAACAAGGCGCGGGCTTCATGGCGGACGGCTATGCCCGCGTGACCGGCAAGCCCGGCGTCTGCTTGATCATCACCGGGCCCGGCATGACCAACATCGCCACGGCGAGGGCGCAGGCCTATGCCGACTCGATCCCCATGCTCGTGATCTCCAGCGTCAATGCGCGGCGCGAGCTGGGCAGCGGCGACGGCCGGCTGCACGAACTGCCGTCGCAGCGCGCAATATTCGCCGGCCTGACCGCCTTCTCGCATACGCTGCTCGACGCCGCCGACCTGCCGCAGGTATTGGCGCGCGCGTTTGCCGTCTTCAGCAGCGCGCGGCCGCGTCCGGTCCACATCGAGATTCCGCTGGACGTCATCGTGTCGCCGGCCGAAGCGCCGGCGAACGCACTGATCACAACGGCTGCGCGTCCCGCGCCCGACGCCGCGGCGATCGCGGCGGCGGCAGGCCTTCTGGCCCGGGCCAAGCGGCCGCTGATCCTGGCAGGCGGCGGGGCCATGGACGCCGCCGAGCCGCTGCGCGCGCTCGCCGAGCGTCTGCAGGCCCCCGTCGCGCTCACGATCAACGCAAAAGGCCTGCTGCCTTGCGGCCATCCGCTGCTGCTGGGCTCGACCCAGTCGCTGCCCCAGACCCGCGAGCTGGTACGCGATGCCGACGTGGTGCTCGCGATCGGCACCGAACTGGGCGAGACCGACTACGACACCGTCTTCGACGGCGGCTTCGCAATCGACGGGCATCTGATCCGCATCGATATCGATACCGGGCAACTGATGCGCAATTTCCGGCCCGGCACGGCCATTGTCGGCGATGCAAAGGCGGCGCTCTCGGGCCTCGCCGCCGCGCTCGGATCGTCCCCGGCGGACGCAAGCGCCGTCTGGGGCGCCGCGCGCGTGGCGCGCGCGCGGGCGAAGATCGAGGCCGGTTACGACGCGCCGACCCGAACGCAGGCCGCGCTGATCGAAACGCTGGCCGCCGTCCTGCCCGGCGTGATCATCGCCGGCGATTCGACCAGCCCCACCTATGTGGGCAATCTCACTTACGACGCGGCCTCGCCGCGCACCTGGTTCAACTCGTCGACGGGCTATGGAACGCTCGGCTACGGGTTGCCGGCCGCGATCGGTGCCAAGCTGGCGGCACCGCACCGACCCGTGGTCTGCCTGATCGGCGACGGCGGACTGCAATTCACGCTGCCCGAGCTCGCCAGCGCCGTCCAGGCCGGCGCGCCCGTCATCGTCGTCGTCTGGAACAACGCCGGCTACGGCGAGATCCGCAAGTACATGACTGCGCATGACATCACGCCCGTCGGGGTCGATCCGTATACCCCGGATTTCATCACGCTGGCCCATGGCTTCGGCTGCCTGGCGCACACCGTCGACGACCCCGCCTCGCTCGCCGCCGCGTTAAGGCAAGCAACCGTCGCACAGCGACCCACGGTCATCGAAATACGCGAAACCGACTGGTTCGCCAAAGCGGGAGCATGAACATGACGGCACCTCTTTTTTTCGATCCGCCGCCGCGCACGCAGCTTCTCATCGACGGCGCCTGGTGCAGCGGCTCTACCGGCCAGCACCTGGACGTGGTCAATCCCTCGACCGAAGCCGTCATCGCCCAGGTCGGCGTGGCCGGGCAGGCCGACGTCGAGCGTGCGGTGCAGGCCGCCGCACAGGCCTTCGCCGCCTGGAAGAACACCACCGGAGCGCAGCGCGCGGCGCTTTTGCGCGCCATTGCGCGCGGCGTCCAGGCCGGGCGCGAAAGGCTCGCCGCGCTGCAGTCGCTGAACAACGGCAAACCGCTCGCCGAAGCGCAAATCGATGTGGACGATGTCGTCGCCACGTTCGATTACTACGCGGGCCTGGCGGAGCAGCTCGATACCGCGGGAGAGTCCGAGATCGTGCTGCCGAGCGCGGATTTCCGAGCCTGGATCCGGCGCGAGCCCGCGGGCGTGGCCGCGCTCATCGTGCCATGGAATTTCCCCATGGTGACGACGGCCTGGAAACTCGCTCCTGCCTTGGCGGCAGGCTGCACGGTCGTGCTCAAGCCTTCCGAAATCACGCCGCTGCCCGAACTTGAGCTTGCCGCGATCGCCGTGCAAGCCGGCCTGCCGCCGGGCGTCCTTAACGTCCTCACCGGCACGGGCCCCGAGGTGGGTGCGCCGCTGGCCGCGCACCCCAAGGTCGCGAAAGTCTCGTTCACAGGGAGCACGGCCGTCGGCATCCAGGTCATGAAGGCCGCCGCCGACACCGTCAAGGGCGTGGGTCTCGAGCTGGGCGGCAAATCCTCGATCATCGTTTTCGCCGATGCCGATCTCGACCTCGCGGCCGACCTGATTATGGGCGGCGGCTTTTTCAACGCGGGACAGATGTGCTCGGCCACGTCGCGCGTGCTGGCGCAGCAGCCCATCGCCGCGGCGCTGCTCGGGCGCCTTGCGCGCCGCGCCGAAGAACTGGCCGTCGGCGACCCGTTCACGCCGGGCGTGCAGATGGGGCCGATCACGAACCGCGCGCAGTACGAGCGGGTACTGCAAGCCATCGCCCAAGGCTGCGCAAGCGGCGCGCGGGTGGTTGCGGGCGGCCCGGCGCGCGCCGGCCCGGGGTATTTCATACGCCCGACGATCTTCTCCGACGTGCCGTCCGACAGCGCGCTGTGGCGCGAAGAAATCTTCGGCCCGGTGCTTTGCGTACGCGCCTTCAAGACCGAAGCCCAAGCCATTGCCGCGGCCAACGATACCCGCTACGGCCTGGTGGCGTCCGTGGTAACCGCCGATGCCGAGCGCGGCGCGCGCGTGACCGCGGCGCTCGAGGCAGGCGTGGTCTGGGTCAACGCGCCGCAGGTGATTTTTCCGCAGGCGTCATGGGGCGGATACAAGCAGAGCAGCCTGGGCCGCGAGCTCGGGCCATTCGGCCTGGCCGCCTATCAGGAGATCAAACAGGTGGTGCGCCCGGCCTGACTCGCACCAAACCCTACCCACGCAGCACAGCCCCCTCAAGGAGACATTCAACATGAACGCATCGACCTTCACCCATCGGCAGACTCCGGGCATCCTGGCTCGCGCAGCCCTGATGCTCACCTGCGCCATCGGCCTTGCCGCCGCCGTGCCCGCCGCGCAGGCCGATGCCCTGGACACCATCGCGAAATCCGGTGTCGTGCGCATCGGCGTATTCGAGGACTACCCTCCCTTCGGTTCGATCGGCCCCGACATGAAGCCGCAGGGCTATGACATCGATATGGCCAACCTGATAGGCAAGACGCTCAAGGCCAAGGTCGAACTCGTGCAAGTCAATGGCGACAACCGCATGGCCTATCTTGCCGACCACAAGGTGGACATGCTGCTGTCGGTGGGCCAGACGCCGGAACGCGCGAAGGTCATCGATTTCTCGCAGGCCTACGCGCCCTACTTTCTCGCCGTCTTCGGGCCGAAGAAATTGCAGGTGAAAACCGCGGCCGATCTGGCGGGCAAGACCATTTCCGTCGCTCACGGCACGCTGGAAGACCTGAGCATCACCAAGGCGGCGCCTGCAACCGCGACCATCAAGCGCTTTGACGATCCCAATGGCGCGATCGCCGCGTTTCTTTCGGGACAAGCGCAACTGCTCGTCACCGGCAACGACGTGGGCGCGACGATCATCGCACGCCATCCTCCGATCGATCCGGAAGAAAAGTTCTCGCTGTTCAGCTCTCCCGACCACGTCGGCCTGAACAAGGATGAGCCGCGCCTGATGGAAAAAGTGAATGCAACCATCGCCCAGGCAAAAAAAGACGGCGAGCTGAACACCCTATCGAAAAAATGGCTGCGCGCACCCCTGCCTTCGGATCTCTGATGCCCGGCCTGCGCGCCCTCCATCCGGCCTGCGGGGCATTGCGATGACCTATGCCTTCGATTTCGGCGACATCGGCAACAACGCCGGCCTGCTGGCGCATGGCATGGGTATCACGCTCGGCCTGACCGCCGCGTCCACCGCGTTGGGCGGCCTGGTCGGCACGGCGGGCGCGCTCACCGCCATCGCGGGACCGCGCTGGGCGCGGGCGACGGTCTCGGCCTATGTCGAGCTGATCCGCAACACGCCGTTTCTCGTCCAGCTTTTTTTCGTGTTCTTCGGCCTTCCCAGCCTTGGAATACATATCGACGAGATGCAGGCGGCCGTGCTTGCCATGGCCGTCAACGTCGGCGCCTACGCCATCGAAATCGTGCGCGCCGGCATCGAATCGGTGCCGTCCGGCCAGCAGCAGGCCGCGCGGGCGATCGGACTGAGCGGGCCGCAGGTCTTCATTCACGTCGTGCTGCCCCAGGCGCTGGCGAATGTCTACCCCGCCGTTGTCGGTCAGGTATTGATCATGATGCTCGGATCGGCCGTCGTATCGCAGATTTCGGTACAGGACCTCACCTACGCGGCGAACTACATTCAATCGCGCGACTTCCGTTCTTTCGAAACCTACATCGTCGTCACGCTGATCTATCTGTTGCTGGCGATAGGGCTGCGCTGGCTGCTCAACCGGCTGGGGGCCCGGCTGTTCGCAGGCCGCGCCCCCCGCAGCGCGGGCCGCGTCCACGCCTCGGCCGCGACGGAGAGCGTGTAATGGTCGAATTCAGCGATTGGGACATCGTCTACAACCTTCTGCTCTCGGCGCGCTGGACCGTGCTGCTGT
>CALGFL010000146.1 GCA_937881145.1 uncultured Bordetella sp. | reverse complement strand
AGTCCGGCTCGCTACCTGTTCCATTCGAGATCGTGCCTGGCAGGCGACGTCGCCTGCTCGCCGGGCGGAAGTCGGCATGCGCCATGGGTCTTGCTTAAGTCCGATTTAGTTCGTTATTATTTAATTGATTAGATATAGTATAAAAAATCGGAGCGAGACATGGGCGGATCCGAAATCGACGTCGATTACCAGAAGCTGCAGTTCGCCTACCGGCGCGTGGACGAAGCGCGGGGGCACGTGCATCCCGTGGCCGTCGTGGGGGCGGGGCCCATAGGCCTGGCGGCCGCCATCGACCTGGCCCAACAGGGTGTGCCAGTGGTCTTGCTCGACAACGACGACACGCTGTCGACGGGCTCGCGCGCCATCTGCTTCGCCAAGCGCACGCTGGAAATCTTCGACCGCCTGGGCTGCGGCCAGCGCATGGTCGACAAGGGCGTACGCTGGAATGTCGGCAGGGTGTTCCTGCGCGACGAGCAGGTCTACACCTTCGACCTGCTGCCCGAAACCGGCCATCGGCGCCCGGCCTTCATTAATCTGCAGCAGTACTACGTCGAAGGCTATCTGGCCGAACGGGCCGCCGAATTCGACAACATCGATATACGCTGGAAAAACGAGGTCGTCGGCGTCGAACAGCACGCGGACCGCGCCACGCTGACCATCGCCACGCCGGACGGGCGCTATGCGCTGGACGCCCGCTACGTCGTCGCCGCGGATGGCCCGCGCAGCGCGATGCGCAAGGCGCTGGGCCAGGAAAGCCATGGCCGCACCTTCAAAGACCGCTTCCTGATCGCCGACGTGAAGATGAAGGCGCCGTTCCCGGCCGAGCGCTGGTTCTGGTTCGATCCGCCTTTCCATCCCAACCAGTCGGTGCTGCTGCACCGGCAGCCCGACGACGTCTGGCGCATCGACTTCCAGTTGGGCTGGGACGCCGATCCGGTCGCGGAAAAGGACCCGGCGCGCGTGATTGCGCGCATCCAGGCGCTCTTGGGCAAAGACGTGGAATTCGAACTCGAGTGGGTCAGCGTCTATACCTTCTCGTGCCTGCGCATGGACCGCTTTCGCCACGGCCGCGTCCTGTTTGCCGGCGACTCGGCGCACGGCGTGTCGCCCTTCGGCGCGCGCGGCGCGAACAGCGGCGTCCAGGATGCCGACAACCTGGCCTGGAAGCTCAAGCTCGTGCTGGACGGCACCGCGCCGGATGCCTTGCTCGATACCTATGCGTCCGAGCGCGAATACGCCGCGGACGAGAACATCCTGAACTCCACGCGCTCGACCGATTTCATCACGCCCAAAAGCGCGGTCTCGCGTATTTTCCGCGATGCCACGCTCAAGCTGGCCCGCACCTGCCCGTTCGCGCGGCGCCTGGTCAACAGCGGGCGCCTTTCCGTGCCGGCGGTACTGCGCGATTCGGCGCTGAACACGCCGGACGAGGCGGGCGATGTATTCGATACGCATGTGGTGCCCGGCGCACCCAGCCCGGATGCGCCCATCAAGGCGCAGGGACGGGACGCCTGGTTCCTGGACCGGATCTCCGGCAACGCCTTTGCCGGCCTTTATTTCTGCGGCAAGAACGAAACGGTGCGCGCGGCCGCCCGGCGCCTGGCCGCGTTCAGGTACCCGGGCGTCGCGGTGGACCTGCTGCTGGTGCTCGAGCCGGGCGTGAGCCTGAGCGACGCGGACTTGCCCGCCGGCATCGCCGCGATCGAAGATGCCGAGGGCGTGCTGGCCCGGCGCCTGGACGCCAAGGTCGGATCCTTCTACCTGCTGCGGCCGGATCAGCACTTGTGCGCGCGACGGCGCGCCTGGAACGAGGCCGCGGCGATCGCGGCCCTCGAACGCGCCATCGGCAAGCGGCGGCACTGAGCGGGAGCGGTCATGAAACTCAATACCGAACTGAATATCGCCGATCCGGATGCTTTCTACGAGCGCCTGATCGAAACCCACGCCGGCCTGACGGACGCGCAGAGCCTGGCGCTGAACGCCAAGGCCGTGGCGTTGCTGTCGGACCTGATCGGCGATGAAAAAGTGCTGCAAGAGGCGGCAGGCATCGCGGCCGAAGGACTGGCCGCGGACAACCGCCCCGAATACGACGCCAAACTTCTTCTGCTTCTGGCCAATCACGCCGGCGATATCGCGCAGCTTGCGCGTATGCTCGACCAAGCCAGGGCGACGGTCATCTGACCGGTCTTTTCATTTCACCCAGCCTCATTCACGCAAACGCGACGGAGAATCTACATGGCCAAGGCATTTGCTTCCCAGGCCGACCTGGAAGCCAAGAAAATCACCTGGACTCAACTTTCTGCAAACGCCTACGCCTACACGGCCGAAGGCGATCCCAACTCCGGCGTGATCATCGGCGACGATGGCGTGCTGATCGTCGACACGACGGCCACGCCCGCCATGGCGCAGGACCTGATCGCCAAGATCCGTTCGGTGACGGACAAGCCGATCAAATACGTGGTGCTGTCGCACTACCACGCCGTGCGCGTGCTGGGCGCCTCGGCCTATTTCAAGGAAGGCGCCGAGCAGGTCATCGCCAGCCGCGGCACCTACGAGATGATCGTCGAGCGCGGCGAAGCCGACATGAAGTCGGAAATCGAACGCTTCCCGCGCCTGTTCGCCGGCGTCGAGACCGTGCCCGGCCTGACCTGGCCCACGCTGGTCTTCGAGAAAGAAATCACGCTGTTCCTGGGCAAGCTGGAAGTGCGCATCGCGCACGTGGGCCCGGGCCACACCAAGGGCGACACCATCGTCTGGCTGCCTTCGCAGAAGGTGCTGTTCTCGGGCGACCTGGTCGAGTACGACGCCGCCTGTTATTGCGGCGACGCCCAGCTGGAAGAATGGCCCGCGACGCTGGAAGCCCTGCGCGCCTTCGGCGCCGAGAAACTGGTACCGGGCCGCGGGCCGGCGCTGACCAGCCCGCAGGAGGTCAACAAGGGCCTGGACTACACCAAGGATTTCGTCACGACCTTGCTGCAGAGCGGCCGCGAAGCGGTCAAGCAAAACCTCGACCTGAAGGGCTCCATGGCCTTGACCCGCAAATCCATGGATCCGAAGTTCGGCCAGGTCTTCATCTATGAGCACTGCCTGCCTTTCGACGTGTCCCGCGCCTACGACGAAGCCAGCGGGATCAAGCATCCCCGCGTCTGGACGGCGCAGCGCGACAAGGAAATGTGGGCCGCCTTGCAGAGCTGAGGCCTGCCCCGGGCGGGGTCGCCCGAGGCGCTGCGCTCACGCGCAATTCCCGGCCCGTTGACAAGCGGGCCCGTCGACGCCGACAATGTAGATAACATGTTATCTATTATTGCGCCCTGATCCGCGGCCTTGCGGCAGGGCGGCCAACCCGCTGGCTGGTATCGACCATGACATTTGCGCGTCCTCCCCTGCTCTATGACGACCCGCCATACCGCCTGAGCGGCGTGGTGTACGGGCCTTTGCTGAATCAGCGCTCCGCCCTGGAGGGTCTGGGGGATGCGGTGAACCAACCGCCCTACAAGGCTGCCCCCAAAGGGCCGGTGCTGTACATGAAGCCGCGCAACACGCTGGCTTTCGATGGGCAACGCACAACCATCCCCGACGGCGTCCAGGCCATGCGCGTCGGCGCGACATTGGGCCTGGTCATGGGCCGCGCCGCCTGCCGCGTGCCGACCGAAACCGCCCTGGATCACGTTGCCGGCCTGGTGCTGGTGGCCGACCTGACCGTATCGCACGACACGTTCTACCGGCCTTCGGCGCCTTTCGTGGCGCGCGATGCCTCCTGCATTATCGGACCGCGCATCGTCCCGCTGGCGCAAATCGGCGATCCGAACGCCGTCACGCTGTCCATTCGCGTCGGCGACACGCAAGCCACGGCCTCGATGGCCGGCATGGTGCGGCCCGCGGCCCGGCTGCTGGCCGACGTTACCGAATTCATGACCCTGTCGACGGGAGATCTGCTGCTCCTGGGCACTTGCCCCGACATGCCCCTGCTGGGCCGGGACCAGGCATTCGTCATCGGCGCGCCAGGCATGGGCGAGCTGCACGGAGGTGCGCAATGAAGACGGCGCGCGTGGCTTACGGCGGCGCGATACATACCGCGACGCCGCATGAACGGGGCCTGCGCCTGGCCGATGGCCGGGTGCTGCGCGAAGAAGACGTGGTGTGGCTGCCGTCGGTCGAGATCGGCACGCTGATCGCGCTGGGCTTGAACTACGCCGATCATGTGAAGGAGCTCTCCAAGGAGCTCACCGTGACCGGCAGGGACGAGCCCCTGGTGTTCTTCAAGGGACCGGGTGCGGTGGTCGGTCACAGGGCGCAGACGCGCCGCCCCAGGGACGCGACCTTCATGCACTATGAGTGCGAACTGGGCGTGGTGATCGGCAAGCCCGCCAACAACGTGAAGGCTGCGCAAGCCATGGCGCACGTGGCGGGCTATACGGTCTGCAACGATTACGCTATCCGCGATTATCTGGAAAACTGGTACCGCCCCAATCTGCGGGTGAAAAACCGCGACACCTGCACCGGCATGGGGCCGTGGCTGGTCGATGCCGCCGACGTGCCCGACCCGCACAAGCTGGCCTTGCGCACGCGCGTCAATGGCAAGGTCACGCAGCAAGGCACGACGGCCCACATGGTCAACGACATTCCAGCGTTGATCGAATACCTCAGCGGCTTCATGACGCTGCTGCCCGGCGACGTCATCCTGACCGGGACGCCGGACGGCGTGATCAACGTCGACGAAGGCGACGAGGTCGTGTGCGAGATCGACGGCATCGGGTCGCTGCAAAACACCATCGTCGGCGACGACGTCTTCGGCCGCTGAAGCGAGTATGAGCGGATTCAAGGAACAACCATGCGCATAGAGCATCTGATCGACGGCAAGGCCGTCGCGGGCAAGCGTTACTTCGAGACGATCAACCCGGCCACGCAGCAAGTGCTGGCCGAAGTGGCCGAGGGCGGCCAAAGCGAGGTCGATGCGGCCGTCGCCGCGGCCAAGGCCGCGTTTCCCAAATGGGCCGATACGCCCGCCGCGGAACGGGCCAAGGCGATGCACAGGCTGGGCGACCTGATCGCCCGCCACGCGCCCGAGATCGCCCGGACCGAAACCGACGACTGCGGCCAGGTCATCGCCCAGACCGGCAGGCAGCTCGTGCCGCGCGCGGCGGACAACTTCCACTACTTCGCCGAAATGTGCACGCGCGTGGACGGCCATACCTATCCCACGCCCACGCATTTGAACTACACCCTGTTCCATCCGGTCGGGGTCTGCGCCCTGATCAGCCCCTGGAACGTGCCCTTCATGACGGCTACCTGGAAGGTCGCGCCCTGCCTGGCTTTCGGCAACACGGCCGTGCTCAAGATGAGCGAGCTCTCGCCGCTGTCGGCGGCCCGCCTGGGCGAGCTGGCCCTGGAAGCGGGCATCCCGCCGGGCGTGCTCAACCTGGTGCACGGCTACGGGCGCGACGCGGGCGAACCGCTGGTGGCGCATCCGGACGTGCGCGCCGTGTCGTTCACCGGCTCGACCGCGACGGGCAATCGCATCGTGCAGTCGGCGGGCCTGAAGAAGTTCAGCATGGAGCTGGGCGGCAAGAGCCCCTTCGTCGTTTTCGAAGACGCCGACATGGCGCGTGCGCTGGACGCGGCCGTATTCATGATCTTCAGCAACAACGGCGAACGCTGCACTGCCGGTTCGCGCATCCTGGTGCAGCAGAGCGTCTACGCCGCCTTCGTCGAGAAATTCGCCGAACGCGCCAAACGCATTGCGGTGGGCGACCCGCTGGACGAAAACACCATCGTCGGTCCGATGATTTCGCAGGCCCATCTGGCCAAGGTGCGTCATTACATCGAGCTGGGCGCGAAAGAGGGCGCCACGATGCTGTGCGGCGGCCTGGATGCGCCCGCCGGCCTGCCTGAGAGGGTGAAGCAAGGCAACTACGTGGTGCCGACGGTCTTCGCCGACGTGGACAACCGCATGAAGATCGCGCAGGACGAGATTTTCGGGCCCGTCGCCTGCCTGATCCCGTTCAAGGACGAAGCGCACGCCGTCACGCTGGCCAACGACATCCAGTACGGCCTGTCGAGCTATGTGTGGACCGAGAACATCGGCCGCGCGCACCGCGTCGCGGCCAGCATCGAGGCAGGCATGTGCTTCGTCAACAGCCAGAACGTGCGCGACCTGCGCCAGCCTTTCGGCGGCACCAAGGCTTCGGGCACGGGCCGCGAAGGCGGCACCTGGAGCTACGAGGTCTTCTGCGAGCCCAAGAACGTGGCCGTGTCGCTGGGCAGCCATCACATTCCGCACTGGGGGGCCTGACCATGGGCAAGCTCGCGCTCGCCGCCAAGATCACGCACGTGCCCTCGATGTATCTGTCCGAGCTCGACGGGCCCAACAAGGGCTGCCGCCAGGCAGCCATCGACGGCCACATCGAGATCGGCCGCCGCTGCCGCGCGCTGGGCGTGGACACCATCGTGGTGTTCGACGTGCACTGGCTGGTCAACAGCGAATACCACATCAACTGCGCGCCGGATTTCTCGGGCCGCTACACCAGCAACGAACTGCCGCACTTCATCAAGAACATGGAGTACGCCTACCCGGGCAATCCGGCGCTGGGCCACCTGATCGCGCATGCCGCCAACGAAGCGGGCGTGCGTTCGCGCGCGCACAGCGATACCACCCTGGAGATGGAGTACGGCACCCTGGTGCCCATGCGCTACATGAACCAGGACCGGCATTTCAAGGTCGTCAGCGTGTCGGCCTGGTGCGCCTGGCACGATCTGAATGAAAGCGCGAAATTCGGCCGGGCGGTGCGCCGGGCCATCGAAGAGCGCTACGAGGGCACCGTGGCGATCTTGGCCAGCGGCTCGCTCAGCCATCATTTCGCCGAAAACGGCACTGCGCCCGACTACATGCACAATGTCTGG
>CALGFL010000145.1 GCA_937881145.1 uncultured Bordetella sp. | reverse complement strand
GAGCACAGCCATCGGCACGTGCACGACGCGCATCACCAGCACGAGCACGACGCGGACTGGGACGGCAGCGAGCCGCACAGCCATCCGCATCGCCACGAGCCCATCACGCATAGCCATCCGCATTATCCGGATATCCATCATCGGCATCGCCATTGATGGCCGCCGTGGTGCGAGCAGGCGCCTGCCGTGCGCGCAAAGCCTGCGGGCGTCAATTGAAAGCAAATGAATAAAGACCCTGCCGCAGGGGAAAGAGGCGTAAGCTGTCTCAAGAGTTCCATTGATTCGTAGACGTATTTCGGCCGCATAACTCAAAATCAAAGAAACAGCGGACCAAAAAATAGCGTTCTGCCGCCGCCGCATCACGCGGCGCATGATCGAAGCCCGTGGAACTGGCCAGCCGGGCTCTGTATCCCGACAAGACACTTCAGCCAGGCCATCAACGCCCACAGAGCCCCATACCGGTCCTGCGGCGCAACCCCTGGAAATTGAGAACATTATGCGCAACCTGCCCATGCCCGCCAGTCGGGCCCGCCCCCCAACCATGCCGCTGACGCCTGGCAAGCTGATGAAAGCGCCACAGAAAGACTATATGTCCATCCGCCAGCTCGCGTTCTTCGAGTCGCTTTTGAATGCGGCCAAGAGAGAACTTCTCGAGTCCGCCCATGCCATGCAGGTCGGGCTGCAAGAAGACGAAGCCCACGCCGATCCGACCGATTGCGCCTCCGTCGAAGAAGAGCACGCGATGGTGGCGCTTATGTGCAGCCGCGAATTCAATCAGTTGCGCAAGATCGACGAAGCCATCGATCGCATACACAAGCGCTCGTACGGGTGGTGCCAGGAGAGCGGGGAGCCCATAGGGCTGGGCCGCCTGATCGCTTGCCCGACAGCCTTGTTTTGCATCGAAACGCAGGCGCTGCGCGAGCACGCCGCGAGCCCGCATCGCTTCACGCGGAACTAAGCCATACAGGAGCAGAATCATGGATAGAAATGGAAAGGCCCCCAAAAAGCCACAGCCGCCCAAACCCGCCGAGGCTCTGGCGCCGCCGGCGGCGGTGCAATGGTCCAATCGTGCCGGTAACGCGGCGCCGACGGCACCACGGCACGGCTCGGGCCGGAAGCGATGATGAACGTGCTGTGGCGTTGGCTGGCGCGGCTGTTGGGCATCAGAAAGCAACAACCCTTTGCCTCTCCCGGGCTGCCTGCCGAGAGGGGGCGTGCTCGGCCTAGATCAGGCGCCGACGCGCTGGTGTCGCCATGGCGTATATACCGGATCTACGTCCACCTGTCGCATCTGCTGCTGCGCAACGAAAAAGGCAAGGTGGTGGATATCGGGGTCGTGCAGGGCACGGTCCCGGATTTGAGCTATCAGCTCAGCATCGGGAACGGTTCCGGCAAAGGATTCGAGACTCTGGCGCTGTTGTTGGCCGACGTGTCCGAACGGATGCAGAACACGCAGGTCGAAAGCGAATTTCTACGCCTGCCCGACTGCGGCGCCTTCAAGAGCATGGATCTGGATCTGGACCGGATCGAGCATATCGATGTGTCGCTGGCGGTCGACGAGTAAGTCGATCGGATTGCGTCGGCGTCCCAGGCGCCCGGCAAAGCTATCCGGCGCCAGCGAGATCATTGCATCGATGCGATGATCTCGCTGGCGCGGCAGGCGCATGGCTGCGCAAAGTCTGTCCGGCGATCAAGCGCTATTGCCTTATTCCTTGGCCGGTGCCTTGGCTCGGTACTGCCCCTGGAACCCGATCATCCAGCCGGGATACTCCGGCGGCAATTTGCTCGCCTCGTCCAGCGCGGCAAGATCGCCGGCATCGAGGCGCACTTTCGTCGAGGCGATATTGTCTTCCAGCTGCGCCTGCGTCTTGGCACCGATGATGACCGTGCTCACGGCATCCTGGTGCAGCAGCCAGGCCAGCGCGATCTGCGCCACCGACACGCCGTGCTTTAGCGCGATCGGGCGCATGGCCTCGATGCAGCGGAACGCGCGCGGCTTGTCGACGATGGGAAAGTCGAAATTGGCGCGGCGCGCGCCCTCCGGCGCCTTGCCGTCCTCGCTGTACTTGCCGCTCAGCAGACCGCCCGCAAGCGGACTCCACACCATCACGCCCAGCTTCTGGTCGCGCGTCAGCGGCAGCACTTCGCGCTCCAGGTCGCGGCCGGCGATCGTGTAATACGACTGCACGCTCTCGAAGCGCGCCCAGCCGCGCTTGTCGGAAATGGCCAGCCCTTTCATGATCTGCCAGGCCGCCATATTGCACAGGCCGATATAGCGGACCTTGCCGCTGCGCACCAGATCGTTCAGGGTGCAGAGCACGTCTTCGAGCGGCGTCAGCGGATCGAAGCCGTGCAGCTGATACAGGTCGATGTGGTCGAGCTGCAGCCGCTTCAGGCTCGCGTCCACCTGGCTCATCAGGTGATAGCGCGACTGGCCGACCGCGTTGGGGACGTCGCTGCGCATCGGACCGGTCGCCTTCGTGGCGATGACGAACTCGTCGCGCGGCAGGCCCAGCTTCTTGATGGCTTGCCCGGTCAGGGTCTCGGATTCGCCGAA
The DNA here is from genome assembly GCA_937881145.1 of uncultured Bordetella sp. Taxonomy (GTDB): domain Bacteria; phylum Pseudomonadota; class Gammaproteobacteria; order Burkholderiales; family Burkholderiaceae_B; genus Bordetella. Next base: position 574 of record CALGFL010000145.1, on the reverse strand, counting down.
CGAATAGACGTTGGCCGTGTCGATGAAGTTGATGCCGGCGTCGACGGCCGTTTTCAGCTGCGCCGACACGTCGTCCAGCTGCAGTCGGCCCATATTGGCCCAGTGGCCCTGGCCGCCGAAGGTCATCGTGCCGAAGCACAGTTCCGAAACGTAGAGTCCAGTCTGGCCGAGTAGGTTGTAGCGCATGAGATCTCCAGTGAGGTTGCGGGCAAGCCGGGTGTCCAGGATGGAAAAGCGGGCGGCGGCCTAGCCGCGGCCCCGCTTTTCCGGCGACCTGGTCACTCGGTTAAAATCATGCCCTTCGTGGGTAACCGGCGGGCAGCTTGCTGCAGCCTTGCCCGATTCCGCCATTTTCCCACGCGCGTGCAGACGGCGTCCGTCCGAGCCTCCCTCTTGCGGTCCAAGCGCTCGACCACGCCCGCGTCGGACTCGATAATGCATTGATAAATATAGGATTCCCATGGCTCTGCAATGCGGCATCGTCGGCCTGCCCAACGTCGGCAAATCGACCCTCTTCAACGCGCTGACCAAGGCCGGCATCGCGGCCGAGAACTATCCGTTCTGCACGATCGAG
>CALGFL010000144.1 GCA_937881145.1 uncultured Bordetella sp. | reverse complement strand
GTGCTGGGCAGCGTGCTGGAAGGGCTGCCGGCCATGGTGCTGTTCGGCCCGCTGCTGTTTCCGGTGGCCCAGCAGCTCGGTATTCACGAGGTGCAATACGGCATCGTCGCCATTCTGGCCATGGGCATCGGCCTGTTCTCGCCGCCTTTCGGCGTGGGCTTCTATCAGACCTGCCTGATCGGCAAGGTGTCGAGCGACGAGGCGCTGGGCCGCATCTGGCCGTATCTGGCCGTCCTGGTCGTGGCGCTGGTCGTCGTTGCCTGCGTGCCCTGGCTCTCGACCGGCTTTCTCTAGGACGAGGCTGACGCAAACGCCACCCGGACCAGCGTGCCGCTGCGATCCGGCGTGGCGACGCCCGGCGTGGCGACGCCCGGCGTATCGACGATGCCGACCTCGGCGCCATGCTTTTGCGCGATTTCGCGCACGATCGCCAGACCCAGGCCGCTGCCGTCGGTGCGGGTGCCCAGCACCCGATAGAAGCGGTCGAAAACGCGCTCGCGTTCGGAAACGGGTATGCCCGGACCGGAGTCCTCGATCTCGAGCCGAACCCGCGTATCGTCTTGCGTGACGCGCACCGTGACGCGGCCGCCGTCCGGCGTGTAGCGCAGGGCGTTGTCGATCAGATTGTTGAGCAGTTCGGCCAGCAGAACGGGATTGCCGTGCATGAGCGCCGGCCGCGGCGCTTCCTCGAAGCCCAGGTCGATGCGGCGGGCCAGGGCCTGCGGCACCCACAGCGCGGCCTGCTGCGAGGCCAGCGTATTGAGGTCGCAGACCGCCAGCCCGGCAGGGTCGGGATGCTCGGCGCGGGCCAGCAGCAAAAGCTGATTGACCAGCCGCGTGGCGCGCTCGGACCCCGTGACAAGCTGGCGCAGGCTGGACTGCATTTCGTCCGGACTGGCGTCGAGCAACGCCAGTTCGGCCTGGGTGCGCAGGCCGGCCAGCGGCGTCTTGAGCTGATGCGCCGCGTCGGCCACGAAGCGGCGCTGCGCCGCCACGTTGGCCGAGAGCCGATCGAGCAGTTCGTTCATGGCGCCCACCAGCGGGGCGATCTCGGTAGGGGCGGCGCGCGCATCGATGGGCGAGAGATCGCCGGGCCGGCGCGCCCGCAGGCGCTGCTGCAGGGCGCTGAGCGGCGCCACGCCGCGACTCAGGCCGAACCACACCAGCAGCACCGCGATGGGCAGCACCGCGAACTGCGGAATGATCACGCCCTTGATGATGTCGTTGGCCAGCTGCGTGCGCTTTTCCCTGGTTTCGGCCACGGCCAGCAGCGCGGGCCGGGCATCGGCCGTGCCCGGCGCTATCCAGGTGTAGGCCAGGCGCAGGCTGAAGCCGCGCACGGCGCCGTCGGCGTAGAGCACCTTGCCCGGCTGGGGCGTGCCCAGTTCGTCGGGCAGCGGCAGGGCACGGTCGCCGCCCAGGTATTCGCCGTTTGCGCCCAGGGCCAGCCAGGAGATGTTGCCGGTCTCGTCGGTGCGCAGCGCCTGGCGGGCGCTGTCGCTCAGGTGCAGTGCAGCGCGGCCGTCTTCCAGGCGCACCTGGCTGGCGAGCAGGCGCAGGTCGTGGGCCAGGCCCTGGTCGTAGGGCACGTTGGCAATGTGCTGCGCGACCACGTAAGTGATGGCCACGCTCATGGGCCACAGCAGGAAGAGCGGGGCCAGCATCCAGTCCAGGATCTCGCCCAGCAGCGAGCGCTGCGGCGGCGCCAGGCTGGGCCCCTTGGCGCCGGCCCGCAGGGCGGCCAGGGCTTCCTGGTTGAGCGGCGTGCCCGGCCCGCGCGGGCCCTTAGCGGGCGGATTGCGCCACACTTTGTTCCCGCTCCAGGCAATAGCCCAGGCCGCGCACGGTGACGATCTTCACGCCGCTGGGCTCGAGCTTTTTGCGCAGGCGATGCACATAGACCTCGATGGCGTTGGTGGTGACTTCCTCGCCCCATTCGCACAGGTGATCGACCAGCTGGGTCTTGCTGACCATGCGGCCCGTGCGCGCCAGCAGGATCTCCAGCAGGCTGACCTCGCGGGCCGAGAGGTCCAGGGGCTGGTCTTGGACGCTGGCCACGCGTCCGGTCTGGTCGAACACCAGCCTGCCGTGGCGCACCAGCGTGCTGCCGCCGCCCGCGCCGCGCCGCGTCAGGGCGCGCGCCCGCGCCTGCAGCTCGGAGAGGGCAAAGGGCTTGGCCATGTAGTCGTCCGCGCCCAGGTCCAGTCCCTGGACGCGCTGCTCGACGCTGTCGGCGGCGGTCAGGATGAGCACGGGCAGCTGCGACTGGCGCGCCCGCAGGCGGCGCAGCACTTCCAGGCCGGCGAGCCGGGGCAGGCCCAGGTCTAGAATGAGCAGATCGAAGGTCTGGGAAGCCAGGGCGAGATCGGCCGCCGAGCCGTCACCGACTACATCCACCGCATAGCCGCTGCGGCGCAGGGAGCGGGACAGCCCGTCGGCCAGGATGCTGTCGTCTTCGGCGATCAGGATGCGCATAGGGATGAGGTTGACGTTTTCCTGAAGCGAATTCTTGCACAGGGCGCAGAAAAAAGCCCCCCGCCGCGCCTTGCGGGCTTGCCGCTCCCCGCGGGGGCGTTTTTGCCCCGGGGAGGCCCGGCGACAAAAAACTGGCACACTGGTTTTATATCCAGTATTATTCGGTGCATAATTTGCCGCCCGATCCACTCAAGATCGACCTACCCAAGACGGAATCCAGGACACCCCATGAACGACAAGACCGCAAAATCGGCCGGCTCGGTCAACT
>CALGFL010000143.1 GCA_937881145.1 uncultured Bordetella sp. | reverse complement strand
TTTTTTTAATGATACGGCGCCCACCGAGACTTACCCCCTTTCCCTACCCGCCGCTCTTCCGATCTGCAGCTCGGGAGACGACGCGTATGTCTGATCGCCCGTCCGTCGCTGCGCATCGTCCTCTGCCGCGCAGCGCCGACTGGCGCCGCTGGGAGATGACGTCGTTCGACGAACCGGAAGTCGCGATCGAACCCGAGGTCCCCGCCGAGCCCGAGCCGGCCGGCCCAAGCCTGGAAGAAGTCATCCAGGCCGCACGCGACGAGGCCTATCGCGAGGCCTACCAGCTGGGCCAGGCCGACGGCCACAAGCAGGGCTATATGCAAGGCCTGACCGAAGGCCGCCAGGCCGGGCACGCCGAGGGCCACGCCGCCGGCCAGGCCGAAGGTCTCGTCCAGGGCCGCGAACAAGGTCGACAGGAAGCCGCTCGCCTGAACGAACTGGTCAGCCGCGTAGCCGAGGCCATGAACAGCCTGGAAGAGCAAATGGGGCAAAGCCTCATCACGCTGGCGCTGGATATCGCCGCCCAGGTCCTGCGCGGCGAACTGGCCGAGCACCCCGAATCCATGCTGCATGCCGTGCGCGAAGTGCTGCATCTGAACCCTGCGGCCCCCCATGGCGTAATGCGTCTGTGGGTACATCCCGAAGACCTCGATCTGGTGCGCCTGCACCTGGCCGATGAGCTCAAAGACGGCAACTGGCGTGTGCTGGCCGACGAATCCATCGAGCGCGGCGGCTGCCGCGCCGTATCGCCCTACGGCGACATCGACGCCACGCTGCATACGCGCTGGCGCCGCGTCACCGCTTCGCTGGGCCGCAGCTCGACCTGGGAGCCGCAGCAACCATGAACGCGTCCGTCCACCCCGAAGCCCAGCCCGGCACCGGCACTCAGCCGGTACCTTTGGCCGAGCGCTGGAAGACGCAGCTGGAAATCGGCTCGGTCCGGACCACCGCCACCGACCCTTGGCTGGTTACTGGCCGCATCACCCGCGCCACGGGGCTGGTGCTGCACGCCACGGGCCTGCGCTTGCCCGTGGGCGCGGCCTGCCGTATCGAAATAGCCCGAGGTCACGACCATTGGGCCGACGCCGAAGTCGTCGGCTTCGACGGCCATACGCTCTACCTCATGCCGCAAGCCGATATTTCCGGCCTGCCGCCCGGCGCCCGCGTGATCCCGGCCGAACCGGCCGTGCAACGGCGCGTGCCGCTACCCAAGAAAGCCGAACTCAACGGCAACGCCAAGCCGCAGCTGGGCCGCCACCTACCCGTGGGCAACGCCCTGCTGGGACGCGTGGTCGATGGCGCCGGCCGCCCGCTCGACAACCTGGGACCGCTGATCGGCGCCGACCTCGCGCCCCTTACCGCCCTACCCATCAATCCTCTTTCGCGCGCGCCCATCGACACCGTGCTGGATGTGGGCGTGCGCGCCATCAACGGACTGCTCACCGTCGGTCGCGGCCAGCGTATGGGTCTGTTCGCGGGTTCCGGCGTAGGCAAGAGCGTGCTGTTGGGCATGATGGCCCGTTATACCCAGGCCGACGTCATCGTCGTCGGCCTCATCGGCGAACGCGGTCGCGAAGTCAAGGAATTCATCGAGCTCAATCTCGGGCCCGAAGGCCTGGCGCGCTCGGTCGTGGTGGCCGCGCCGGCCGACGTCTCGCCGTTGCTGCGGCTGCAGGGCGCCAACTACGCCACGCGCTTGGCCGAACACTTCCGCGACCAGGGTCTGGACGTCCTGCTCATCATGGATTCGCTCACCCGCTACGCCATGGCCCAGCGGGAGATCGCTCTGGCCATCGGCGAGCCGCCTGCCACCAAAGGCTATCCGCCGTCGGTGTTCGCGCGCATGCCCGGATTGGTCGAGCGAGCCGGCATGGGGGCGCCCGGTCCCGACGGCAAGGCCGGCTCTATCACGGCCTTCTATACCGTGCTGGCCGAGGGCGACGACCAGCAGGATCCGATCGCCGACGCCGCCCGCGCCATCCTGGACGGCCACGTGGTGCTGTCGCGCTACCTGGCCGACGCCGGCCATTACCCGGCCATCGATATCGAAGCTTCGATCTCGCGGGCCATGACCTCGCTCATCACGCCGCAGCAGTTCAACCTGGTGCGGCGCTTCAAGCAGTCTTTCTCCCGCTACCAGCGCAACCGCGACCTGATCGCCGTGGGCGCCTATGCGGCTGGCAACGATCCTCAGTTGGACGACGCCATCGCGCGCTATCCCCGCCTGGAAACTTTCCTGCAGCAGGACATCGCCGAAAGCGTGAATTACGAAGCCACTGTCCAGCAGTTGCGCGCCGTTACCGAAGCGCGCGGAGATGCTCATGTCTAGCCGCTTGCCGCTCGATACCCTGATCGACCTGGCCAAAGAGCATGCCGACACGGCTGCCCGCGCCCTCGGCCGCTTGAACCAGGAGCGCCAGCACGCAGAAAAACAGCTCGATCTGCTGCGCGACTACCGCAACGACTACCTGACGCGCTTGCAGCAGACCATGCTCTCGGGCATGACGGCCTCCGATTGTCATAACTACCAGCGCTTCATCACCACGCTGGACGACGCCATCGGCCAGCAGGTCACCGCGCTCGACGCGCTGAACGTCAATCTTGAAAAAAGCCGCTTGCATTGGCAGCAGCAGCAACGCAAACTAAATGCCTTTGACACACTGGCGCAGCGAGAAGCCCACGCCGCGCGCATCGTCGCGGAACGCCGCGAACAGCGCGCCAACGACGAGCATTCCGCGCGCGTCGCCGCCCGGCGGCATTCTTTCTACTGAATCGAACGCATCGCCACGGAGCGTCCATGACCACCGCCCTGAACCTCGCCACTCTGACCGCCGCCCCGGCGCAGCCGGCCTCGTCCCAGGCCCAGGCAGCTTCGTCCGCCGGCGCCAGCACCGACGGCAATCCCAGCTTCTCGCAAGTCCTGGCCGGACAGTCCGGCAGCAATGCTGCCCAGAGTCCGAATGCGTCGAACAACGCGACGCAGAAGGCCCAGCAGGCGCCACAGTCGGCGGCCAGCGCCTCGCCCGCCAATAGCGCCCAGGCTGCCAACCAGACGAGCGACGCCGCAAGCCCTGCCAATGGCAAGTCCGCCGGCAAGAGCAGTGCCAAAAACAACAACCAGGACGATTCGCAACAGAACGCCGCAAGCATCGCGCTCAACACCCTGGACAACATGGGTGCCAACCCGGCGTTGCCCGTGCAGCAAGCCCCGCTGCAACAAACCACCACCACCCCGCAAGACGCGCAGGCCGCGCTCAGTCTGCCACAGCAGGCGCTGGCAATCGCCGCGCAAGTGGCCGCCGTGCAGACTCAGGTCGCGAACCGCCAGGCCACCCAGTCCGCGCCCCAGGCCGCCAGCTCGAGCAACGCCGCCCCTGTCCTGGGCGCCGCGCCGGCCGCCGCGCAAACCGCTACGACCTTGCCCGCGGCCGCACCGACGCTGCAGGACGCAGCCAGCCCCCTGGCCGAACCGGCCGTAGCCAGCACCGCGGCCGCGTTGTCGCAGCCGGCTACCCAGCCTGCCGCAGCGACGCAAACGCAGGCTCAGCCGCAGAACGTTCGCCTCGCCGCCGCCAGCAACAGCGTCAACCCCGTGGCCTCCGCCACGAAGCAGGCAGCCAATGCCGCCCACGCGGGCCCCGCGAAAACCGGCGACGATGCCGCCACCGCAGGGGATGCCGAATAATAGGGGGTCATGCCCGTTGCATATGACGGACCCGCCCCCGCCGGGCAATACGTCAATGGGCAAGAAACCTGTCTTGCCATCAGCCGATCGATCTTTGGCTCACTTCACCACCGGCATGTTCACCGAACCGCCGCTGATGATGCCGAAGCCGTAGAGCAGCCACAGGACAACTACGACCACGACGACGATGTTGAGGATCTTTTTGATCGTCCCCTGCATCGGAATGTAGGTGTTGATCAGCCAGAGAACCACGCCGACGACAATCAGGGTCAGGACAACATTCATTAAGGGCATACCC
>CALGFL010000142.1 GCA_937881145.1 uncultured Bordetella sp. | reverse complement strand
CCGATCTGCACTTCGAATCCTGCATCGATCTGTGCGGCGTCGACTATCTCACCTACGGTAATGCCTCACGCTCCGAGCACGAAGGGCAAGGCGCCGCCGGCAATCGTTTTCCTGGCCGCTATGCGGTGGTGACGCACCTGCTGTCTTTCGAGCACAACTGGCGCCTGCGCCTGCGCACCTGGGCACCCGATGACGAGTTCCCGATGGTAGCCTCGCTCATCGAGTGCTGGCCCGGCGTCAACTGGTTCGAGCGCGAAGCCTTCGATCTGTTCGGCATCGTTTTCGAAGGCCACCCCGACCTGCGTCGCATCCTGACCGATTACGGCTTCATCGGCCATCCCTTCCGCAAGGATTTTCCCCTGTCCGGCACGGTGGAAATGCGCTACGACGACGAGCAGCGCCGCGTCGTCTACCAGCCCGTCACCATCGACCCGCGCGAAATCACGCCGCGCGTCGTGCGCGAAGACACCTACGGTATGGGGCGCTGATAGCGATCAAACATGGCAGAAATCAAGAATTACACGCTCAACTTCGGCCCGCAGCACCCGTCCGCGCACGGCGTGCTGCGCCTGGTGCTCGAACTCGACGGCGAAGTCATCCAGCGCGCCGATCCGCACATCGGCCTTCTGCACCGCGCCACTGAAAAGCTGGCCGAGCACAAGACCTATCTGCAGGCGCTGCCCTATATGGATCGCCTCGACTACGTGTCGATGATGTGCAACGAGCACGCCTACGTCATGGCCATCGAGAAACTGCTGGGCGTCGAGGTGCCGCTGCGAGCGCAGTACATCCGCGTGATGTTCGACGAGATCACCCGCATCCTGAATCACCTGATGTCGGTGGGTTCGCACGCGCTGGACGTGGGCGCCATGGCGGTGTTCCTGTATGCCTTCCGCGAGCGCGAAGACCTGATGGACTGCTACGAAGCGGTTTCGGGCGCGCGCATGCACGCGGCCTACTACCGGCCGGGCGGCGTCTATCGCGACCTGCCCGATACGATGGCGCAGTTCCAGGCCAGCTCGAAGTACCACCGCAGCGAAAAAGATATCAAGGCGTTCAATAACGCGCGTTCGGGTTCGCTGCTCGATTTCATCGAAGAGTTCACCAACCGTTTCCCGGGTTGCGTCGACGAGTACGAAACGCTGCTCACCGACAATCGCATCTGGAAGCAGCGTCTGGTGAATGTCGGCGTGGTCGATCCCGATCGCGCCAAGGCGCTTGGCTTCACCGGCCCCATGCTGCGCGGCTCTGGCGTCGCGTGGGACACCCGCAAGACCCAGCCCTACGAAGTCTACGACCTGATGGATTTCGACGTCCCGGTCGGCGTGAACGGCGACAGCTACGACCGCTACCTGGTGCGCGTGGCCGAAATGCGCCAGAGCAACCGCATCATCCGCCAATGCGTGGAGTGGCTGCGCAACAACTCCGGTCCGGTGATGAGCGACAACCACAAGGTGGCGCCGCCCAATCGCGTGGGCATGAAGACCAACATGGAAGACTTGATCCACCACTTCAAGCTCTTCACAGAGGGCTTCCATGTGCCTCCCGGCGAAGTGTTCTCCACGGTCGAGCACCCCAAGGGCGAGTTTGGCATCTACCTGGTGTCCGACGGCGCCAACAAGCCGTACCGCCTGAAGATTCGCGCGCCGGGTTTCGCTCACTTGCAATCACTCGATGAAATGACCCGCGGCCACATGATCGCCGATGCAGTCACGATCATCGGCACGCAGGACATCGTTTTCGGCGAGGTTGATCGCTGAGCCGCATCGCGCTCGGTCATCGATCCCGCACCCATCCGGATTCTCCAACTATGCTGCTTTCCGCACAGGCCTATCAGAAAATCGATCGGGAGCTCGCCAAGTTCCCGGCCGACCAGCGGCAGTCCGCCATCATGGCCGCGCTTGCCATCGCGCAAGACGAAAAGGGCTGGCTGCCTCCCGACATCCTCGAAGACGTGGCGAAGTACATCGGCGTGGAGCCGATCGCCGTGCAGGAAGTCGCCACCTTCTACAACATGTTCGACGTCGCCCCGGTAGGCAAGCACAAGATTTCGGTGTGCACCAACCTGCCTTGCGCGCTGCGTTCGGGCGAGCGCGCCGGCGACTACCTCAAGCGCAAGCTGGGCATCGACTATCGCGAAACCACGGCCGACGGCCAGTTCACGCTGATCGAAGGCGAATGCATGGGCGCCTGTGGCGATGCGCCGGTGCTGCTGGTCAACAACAAGCATATGTGCGTGCAGATGACTGAAGAAAAGCTCGACGCGCTGGTCGATGCGCTGAAGAAAGGGGAGGCCGCATGAGCGCCCTGTATCAATCCCTCTCGCACGGGCTGCAGGCCACGCCGCACGGTACCGATCTGGCGAGCTCGATGGCGCTGCATAGCCGGCATATCAACCCGCAGATCATGGCCGACGTCAACGGCGAAAACTGGCGCCTGGCCGACTACGTCAAGCGCGGCGGCTACGAGGCCCTGCGCAAGATCCTGACCACGGGCATGAAGCCTGAGGACGTGATCGCCGAGATCAAGACCTCGGCCCTGCGCGGCCGCGGCGGCGCGGGCTTCCCGACCGGCCTGAAGTGGAGCTTCATGCCGCGCACCTTTCCGGGCCAGAAGTATCTGGTCTGCAATTCCGACGAAGGCGAGCCTGGCACGTTCAAGGATCGCGACATCCTGCGCTTCAACCCGCACATCGTGATCGAGGGCATGGCCATCGCCGCGTATGCCATGGGCATCAGCGTCGGCTACAACTACATCCACGGCGAAATCTTCGAAGTGTACGAACGCTTCGAAGAAGCGCTGGAAGAAGCGCGCGCCGCGGGCTTCCTGGGCGACAAGATCCTGGGCTCGGAATTCAATTTCCAGCTGCATGCCTTCCACGGCTACGGCGCCTACATCTGCGGCGAGGAAACCGCGCTGCTCGAATCGCTCGAAGGCAAGAAGGGGCAGCCGCGCTTCAAGCCGCCGTTCCCGGCGAGCTTCGGCCTCTATGGCAAGCCCACCACCATCAACAACACCGAGACCTTCGCGGCGGTGCCCTGGATCATCCGCAACGGCGGCCAGGCCTACCTCGAAGTCGGCAAGCCGAACAACGGCGGCACCAAGCTGTTCTCGATCACGGGCGACGTCGAGCGTCCGGGCAACTACGAGATCCCGATGGGCACGCCGTTCCCCGAGCTGCTGGAACTGGCCGGCGGCATGCGCGGTGGCAAGAAGCTCAAGGCGGTGATTCCCGGCGGTTCTTCCGCTCCGGTGCTGCCCACGAGCATCATGATGGACTGCACTATGGACTATGACTCCATCGCCAAGGCCGGCTCCATGCTGGGCTCGGGCGCTGTCATCGTCATGGACGAGACCCGCTGTATGGTCAAGTCCCTCCTGCGCCTGTCGTACTTCTATTTCGAAGAAAGCTGCGGCCAGTGCACGCCGTGCCGCGAAGGCACCGGCTGGCTCTACCGCATGGTCCATCGCATCGAACACGGCGAAGGCCGTCCCGAAGACCTGGACTTGCTCGACAGTGTGGCCAGCAACATCATGGGCCGCACCATCTGCGCGCTGGGTGACGCCGCCGCCATGCCGGTGCGCAGCTTCATCAAGCATTTCCGCGACGAATTCGCGCACCACATCGAACACAAGTCGTGTGTGGTCCCGCACTATCTGTAAGCCTCAGGAACAGCAATGGTTGAAATAACCGTCGACGGCAACAAGGTCGAAGTCCCCGAGGGCAGCATGGTCATGCATGCTGCCCAGAAGATCGGGCTCTACGTGCCGCATTTCTGCTATCACAAGAAACTGTCCATCGCGGCCAACTGCCGCATGTGTCTGGTCGAGGTCGAAAAGGCGCCCAAAGCCCTGCCGGCCTGCGCCACGCCCGTGACCAACGGGATGGTGGTGCATACCCAGTCCGAGAAGGCCCGTGCCGCGCAGGAATCGGTCATGGAGTTCCTGCTGATCAACCACCCGCTCGACTGCCCGATCTGCGATCAGGGCGGCGAGTGCCAACTGCACGACATGGCGGTGGGCTACGGCAAGTCCACGGCGCGCTACAAGGAAGAAAAGCGCGTGGTCTTCCACAAGGAAATGGGTCCGCTGGTGTCGGCCGAGGAAATGGCCCGCTGTATCCAATGCACCCGCTGCGTGCGCTTCGGCCAGGAAATCGCCGGCGTCATGGAGCTGGGCATGGTGGGTCGCGGCGAGCATTCCGAGATCACCACCTTCGTCGGCCGCAGCGTCGAGTCCGAACTGTCGGGCAACATGATCGACATCTGTCCCGTGGGCGCGCTGACCTCCAAGCCTTTCCGCTACAGCGCCCGCACCTGGGAACTGGCGCGCCGCCGTTCGGTCAGCCCGCACGACAGCCTGGGCGCCAACCTGGTGGTGCAGGTCAAGGGCGACGAAGTCCTGCGCGTGGTGCCGTTCGAAAACGAAGCCATCAACGAATGCTGGATCAGCGACCGCGACCGTTTCTCGTACGAAGGCCTGAACAGCGAAGACCGTCTGGCCCTGCCCATGATCAAGAACGCCGACGGCAGCTGGCGCGAAGCCTCCTGGTCCGATGCGCTGCAGGCCGCGGCGCAAGGTCTGACCCGTGTTCGTGACGGCGCCGGCGCCGGCCAGATCGGTGCGCTGGCCACCGAATACGCCACGACCGAAGAATTCGCCCTGCTGGGCCGCCTGGTGCGCGCCCTGGGTTCCGAGAATATCGACTTCCGTCTGCGCCAGACCGATGCCGGTTTCGACGCGGCATTGTCCGGCGCGCCCTGGCTGGGCATGCCCATCGCCGAAGTGGGCAACCTGGATCGCGTGCTGATCGTCGGCTCGTTCCTGCGCAAGGATCATCCGCTCATCGCCCAGCGCCTGCGTCAGGCCGCCAAGCATGGCACGCAGGTGTTGCTGATCGACGGTTCGGCCGATAACCAACTGATGTCCGTGACCGCGCGCATTACCACCGCGCCTTCGGGCATGGCGAACGCCCTGGCCGAAGTGGCCGTGGCGCTGGCCCAGGCCAAGTCGGCGGCCGTGCCGGCCGAATTCTCGCAGGTGACGCCGAGCGAAGAAGCCAAGCGCATCGCAGCCAGCCTGGCCTCGGGTTCGAACACCGCCGTGCTGCTGGGCAACATGGCCGTGAATTCGCCCGCTGCATCCACCCTGGCCGCCAATGCCGGCGTGCTGGCCACCCTGGCCGGCGGCAAGCTCGGCTTCCTGACCGCCGGCGGCAACACCGTGGGCGGTTACCTGGCCGGTGCCGTGCCGGAGCGCGGCGGCAAGACGGCCGCGGCCATGCTGGCCGAGCCACTCAAGGCTTATGTGGTGCTGCACGCCGAGCCGCTGCTCGACGCCGACAACGGCCCGCAAGCCGTGGCCGCACTCAAGGGCGCTTTCTCGGTCGCGCTGACCTCCTACCGTTCGGCTGCGCAAGACTGGGCCGACGTGATGCTGCCGGTCGCGCCGTTCACCGAAACCTCCGGTACCTTCATCAACGCCGCGGGCACGGCCCAGAGCTTCAAGGGCACCGTGGCGCCGCTGGGCGAAAGCCGTCCGGGCTGGAAGGTGCTGCGCGTGATGGGCAATGTGCTGCAACTGCCGGGCTTCGAAGACGAAAGCTCCGAATCGGTGCGCGACGCCGTGCTGACCGGCGGCATCGAGGCGCGCCTGTCCAACCAGATCAAGGCCGCTCCCGCGGCGCGCGCCGCGTCCGGCAGTCTGGAGCGCCTGGCCGACGTGCCGATCTACCGTTCCGACGCCATCGTGCGCCGCTCCGGTCCGTTGCAGGCCGCGCCGGCATCGAGTGCGCCGGTGGCTCGCATCAATGGCGCGACGCTGTCGCAGCTGGGCTTGTCGGCCGGCGCGCAAGTGCGCGTCAAGTCGGCCGCCGGTTCGGTGGTCCTGGAAGCGGTTCAAGACGACACCGTGGCCGCTCGTGCCGTGCGCATCGCAACGGCCTTCGAGCAGACCGCCCCCTTGGGCGGCGCCTTCGGCGAAATCAGCGTGGAGCGTGCCTGATGAATTGGCTTGATGTACTCGAAACCCACGGTGCGGCCCTGCTGGGTCCGACCGTCTGGCTGGTGGTCTGGACGATCGTCAAGATCGTCGTGATCGCCGTTCCCGTCATCCTGTGCGTGGCTTATCTCACCTTGTGGGAACGCAAGATGATCGGTTTCATGCACATCCGGCTGGGGCCCACGCGTGTGGGTCCCAGGGGCTTGTTCCAGCCCTTCGCCGACGTGTTCAAGCTCATCACGAAAGAAGTGGTGATGCCCTCCCAGGCCAACAAGATCCTGTTCGTCATTTCGCCGGTGGTGGTGCTCATGCCTGCCCTGGCCGCCTGGGCAGTCATACCTTTTTCGCCCGACGTGGTGTTGGCCAACGTCAATGCCGGTCTGCTGTATGTCATGGCCATCACTTCGGTGGGCGTGTACGGCGTGATCGTGGCGGGCTGGGCGTCGAACTCCAAATACGCCTTCCTGGGCGCACTGCGCGCCTCGGCGCAGATGGTTTCGTACGAACTGGCCATGGGCTTCGTGATGGTGGCGGTGCTGCTGGTCTCGGGCAGCCTGAACATGAGCGACATCGTGATAGGGCAGGGCAAGGGGTGGTTCGCCGGGCACGGCTTGACCTTCCTGTCCTGGAACTGGTTGCCGCTCCTGCCGCTGTTCGTAATCTACGTGGTCTCGATGGTGGCCGAAACCAATCGCCATCCCTTCGACGTGGTGGAAGGCGAATCGGAAATCGTGGCTGGCCACATGGTCGAATACTCGGGCATGGCCTTCGCGCTGTTCTTCCTGGGCGAATACGCCAACATGATCCTGCTGTCGTGCATGGCGTCGGTCATGTTCCTGGGCGGCTGGATGTCGCCGCTGAACGTCGCGCCGTTCACCTTGGTCCCGGGCTGGATCTGGCTGGGCATCAAGACGTTCTGCGTGGTGTCGCTATTCATTTGGTTCCGCGCGACATTCCCGCGCTACCGCTACGACCAGATCATGCGTCTGGGCTGGAAGATCTTCATTCCGCTGACCGGCATATGGCTGGTCGTGGTGGCGATCTGGATGCAGACGCCCTGGAATATTTGGCACTGATCGAGCGACGAGACGGATATGGAAGCGATCAAGGATTTTTTCGGCAGCCTACTGCTGTCTGAGCTCTTCAAGGGCATGAAGCTCACGGGCAAGTATTTCTTCAAGCGCAAGATCACTCTGCGCTACCCCATGGAGAAGACACCCATGTCGCCGCGATTCCGCGGCCTGCACGCGCTGCGCCGCTACCCCAACGGGGAAGAGCGCTGCATCGCCTGCAAGCTGTGCGAAGCGGTGTGCCCGGCCCTGGCCATCACCATCGAATCGGACGTGCGTGAAGACGGCACCCGCCGCACCACGCGCTACGACATCGACCTGACCAAGTGCATCTTCTGCGGCTTCTGCGAAGAAAGCTGCCCCGTGGACTCCATCGTGGAAACGCACATCCACGAATATCACGGTGAAAAGCGCGGCGACCTGTACTTCACCAAGGACATGCTGCTCGCCGTGGGCGACCGCTACGAAGCCGAAATCGCCAAGCGCCGGGCCGAAGACGCGCCTTACCGCTGACCCGGGGTATAGACAGACATGACTTTCACTACCTTCCTGTTTTATCTGCTGTCCATCATCCTGGTGATCTCGGCATTCCGGGTCATCACGGCGCGCAGCCCCGTGACCGCCGTGCTGCACCTGATCCTGGCCTTCGCCAACGCGGCCATGATCTGGATGCTGCTGGGGGCCGAGTTCCTGGCTCTCCTGCTGGTGCTCGTCTATGTGGGCGCGGTGATGGTGCTCTTCCTCTTTGTCGTGATGATGCTCGACATCCGCGTCGATCACCTGCGTCGGGGTCTGAAGACCTACTTGCCGCTGGGCCTGGTCGTGGGCGGCGTCATGGTGCTGGAAATGGCCTTCGTGCTGTTCTCGAGCTGGGGCCAGGACGCCAAGCCGAGCGCGATTGCGGACAACTACAACAATGCCCGCGCCTTGGGCGAGGCCATGTACGGTCATTACGTCTATGGCGTCGAAGTGGGCGCCGCAATATTGCTGGTAGGCATGGTCGCCGCCATCGCGCTGACCTTGCGCGGCCGCAAGCCGCAGACCAAATACAACGACCCGTCCGCCGCCGTGCGCGTGAAGGCCAAGGATCGCTTCCGCATGGTCCAGATGAAAGCGGTGAGCGATCGCGGCGCCGACTCGTCCGCCCAGGCCGAACAAGGAGAAAAGCAATGACGCTGACGCTGGCTCATTACCTGGTTCTGGGGGCGATCATGTTCGCCATCGGGATCTTCGGCATCTTCCTGAATCGCCGCAACCTCATCATTCTGCTGATGTCCATCGAGCTGATGCTGTT
>CALGFL010000141.1 GCA_937881145.1 uncultured Bordetella sp. | reverse complement strand
TATAGCCGCGCAGAATGCCGTCTTCGATCAACACATTGTGCTGAGTGGCGTTGCCTTCGTCGTCCACGTTGAGCGAGCCGCGCCGGCCGGCCAGCGTGCCGTCGTCAACCACGGTGACGCCCTTGGAAGCCACGCGCTCGCCGATGCGGCCGGAAAACGCGCTGGAGCCCTTGCGGTTGAAGTCGCCTTCCAGGCCGTGGCCGATCGCTTCGTGCAGCAGGATGCCGGGCCAGCCCGAGCCCAGCACCACCGGCATCTCGCCGGCCGGCGCGGGACGCGCGTCCAGATTGACCATGGCTTCGTGCACGGCGCGGTCCACGTATTCGCGCAGGATCTCGTCGGTAAACATTTCCATGCCGACGCGCCCGCCTCCGCCGCCATGGCCCATTTCGCGCCGACCGTCGCGTTCGGCGATCACGGTCAGCGACAGTCGCACCAGCGGCCGTACGTCCGCGGCCAGGCGGCCGTCGCTGCCGGCCACCAACACCACATCGTATTCGGCGCCCAGGCCCGCCATGACCTGGATGACATGCGGATCGGCCGCGCGCGCCAGACGCTCGACGCGCTCGAGCAGCGCGACTTTTTCCGGCGCGCTCAGCGTGGCCAGGGGATCAATGCCGGCATACAGGCTGCGGGCATCGTCGGGCGGCACCTGAGCCGATACCTTGACCTTGCCTGCGCCGCGCCGCGCAATGCCGCGCACGGTATGCGCCGCCGACAGCAGCGCTTCGCGCGACAGGCTGTCGGAATAGGCGAAAGCGGTTTTCTCCCCGCTGATGGCGCGCACGCCTACGCCCTGGCCGATCGAGAAACTGCCGGTCTTGACGATGCCCTCTTCCAGGCTCCAGCCCTCGCTGCGCGTGTACTGGAAATACAGGTCGGCATAGTCGACTTTGTGCGCGAAGATCTCGCCCAGCGCCTGGGCGAGATTGGCCTCTGTCAGGCCCCAGGGGTCAAGCAGCAGGGATTTGGCGGTGGCCAGGGATTGAATAGCGGGATCGATGAGTTTCATGCGTGCGGTCTGAGAGTGGCGGGCGTTCAGCCTCTATCGTACCGCCGATCCGGCATTGCCGACCGGGCCTTGCATGCGTAGCCCATGCAAGGCCCGGTCCTAAATTCAAAATACCGCCTGAAAAAATAGTTTGGCAAATAAAATAAATAGTATTATTCGGCCACTGGGATCATTTAAATTCGAAATCGAATTTCATGGCCCGCAGACCAACCGAGGAATATATGGCCCGAGTCTCCTACGCCAGCCAGCAGGCGAAAATCGAAAAGGAAATCTCCAAACTGCAAAAGCAGGCGGCCGCGCTGCATGACAAGCGCCGCAAGCCTGTCATCACTTCCATCATCAAGTCGATGCGCGAATACGGCATAACTCCCGACGACATCGCGGCGGCCTTCGGTACGGCCAAATCCGGCCGCAGCGGCAAGCGCAAGGCCGTGGGCAGCGCCAATGGCGCCGCCAAGCGCCCCGTGGCGCCCAAGTACCGCCATCCTCAAACCGGCGAAACCTGGAGCGGCCGCGGCAAGGCCCCCCGCTGGCTGATGGCGGCCGAAGCCGCCGGCGCGGCGCGCGACAGCTTCCTGATCGCCTGACCCGTTTATCCAATCGCCATCATGGCGCGCCCTGGGCGCGCCATTTTCATTTTCCGGCGATATTCGCATCGCCATTATCTTTTTTAGAACCGGCAGGCCGAGCCATGAAATAAAAATCCCGGGTCGGAGATTTTTGCGGGATTAATTCATTTCATAACATTTCGCGATATTTTCAATGCTGACGGCGCCGCTCCGATCCACCGGTCCATTCCGAAGCACGAATATTCGCGCCCCGGCCCACTACAATAGCCGCATCTCATCGCCGCACAGAAACAAATACCCATGCGCACCGACACGCCCGCAACCATCCACCGCAAGGATTACCAGCCCTATCCTTACGGCATTCCCCAGGTATCCCTGGTTTTCGACCTCGATCCCGATGCCACCACGGTGCATTGCGCCATGCAGGTCGAGCGCCGGCCCGGCGTCGCCGCCGATACCCCACTGGAATTGGACGGCGAAGCGCTGGAACTGGTTTCCCTGCACGTCGACGGCCTGCCCTGGCCGGCCGAGCGCTACGCGGTTTCCGAGCACAGCCTGGTCATACGCGGCCTGCCCGCGCAAGCCAGGGTCGAAACCGTCAGCCGCTGCAACCCCGCGGCCAATTCGACGCTGATGGGCCTGTACGTCTCCGGCGGCAATTTCTTCACGCAATGCGAGGCCGAAGGCTTTCGCCGAATCACCTGGTTCGCCGACCGCCCCGACGTCATGTCGCGCTATCGCGTCCTGCTTCGGGCCGGCGCCGACTATCCCGTGCTGCTGTCCAACGGCAACCTGATCGCCGAGCGCGATCTGCCCGACGGCCGCCGCGAAGCCCAATGGGAAGACCCCTTCCCCAAGCCCTGCTATCTGTTCGCCCTGGTCGCCGGCAAGCTCACCTTGCGCGAGACCCGCGCCAAGACGCGCTCGGGACGCGAGGTACTGCTGCAGGTCTATAGCGATCCCGGTTCGGAATCGCGCACCGAATGGGCTCTGGAATCGCTGGTGCGCGCCGTGCACTGGGACGAAACCCGCTTCGGTCTGGAGCTCGACCTGGACCGCTTCATGGTGGTCGCCGTGCGCGACTTCAATATGGGCGCCATGGAGAACAAGGGCCTGAACATCTTCAACGCGGCCTACGTGCTCGCCGATGCCGACACGGCCACCGACGCCAACTACGAAGGCATCGAATCGGTCGTCGGCCACGAATACTTCCACAACTGGACGGGCAATCGCGTCACTTGCCGCGACTGGTTCCAGTTGAGCCTCAAAGAAGGCCTCACTGTCTTTCGCGACCAGGAATTCTCCGCCGACATGATGGCGCAAGCGATGTTATTGGCCTCCACGCAGCACTCGGCGGCGAGCGGCCCAAGCGCGGCGGCCAGCGCCCGCGCGGTCAAGCGCATCGACGACGTCGCGACACTGCGCGCCGCGCAATTCCCCGAAGACGCGGGACCCATGGCCCATCCCATCCGCCCCGAAAGCTATCAGGAGATCGGCAATTTCTACACCGCCACGGTGTACGAGAAAGGTGCCGAAGTCATCCGCATGCAGCACACCCTGCTGGGCGAAGCAGGCTTTCGCGCCGGCATGGACGAGTACTTCCGCCGCCACGACGGCCAGGCCGTGACCTGCGACGATTTCGTCGCCGCCATGGAATCGGTCTACGTCCGGCAGCATCCCGGCCGCGATTTGAAGCAGTTTCGCAACTGGTATCGCCAGGCCGGTACACCGCGTGTGAGCGTGGCGCTGGGCTACGATCCGGCCGGGCGCCGCTGCACGCTGACCTTGACGCAAAGCTGCCCGCCGGTAGGTGTGGAACGCCGCCCCGGACAGCCGGCCAAGCAGCCTTTCCATATCCCCTTCGCCATCGGCCTCATCGACCGCGCCGGCAAGCCCATGCCTCTGGCCTTGAACGGCCAACCCGCCACCGACACGGTGCTGCTGGAACTGACCGAAGAGCGTCAGCAGTGGGTATTCGAGAACATTCCCGCGGCACCGGTGCCTTCGCTCCTGCGCGGCTTCTCGGCGCCGGTCATCGTCGACTACGCCTGGACGGATGAAGAGCTGGCCCTGCTCTCGGCCCACGACACCGACGCCTTCGCCCGCTGGGAATCGGGCCAGGAACTGGCCACACGACAGATCCTGATACTGGCCCGCCAGCACCAGGCCGGCCAGCCCCTGGTGGTGGCCGACGCTTTCATCCAAGCCTGGCACGCCCTGCTGACCGACCCCGGCCTGGACGCCGCCTACCGCGCCCGCGCCTTGCTGCTGCCTTCGGAAAAAACCTTGGCCGAACGCATGGATCTCATGGATCCTCCGGCGCTGACCGCCGCGCGCGACCATCTGCGCGCCGAGCTCGGCCGGCGCCTGGCCGCCCAGTGGCGCGCCGCCTTCGACGCCAATCAGACACCGGGCGCCTACAGCCCGGCACCCGGCCCGGCCGGCATGCGCGCCATGAAAAACCTGGCGCTGGCCCATCTGATGGCCGCCAAGGTCGAGGGCGCCCAAGTCCTGGCCGAACGGCAGTACGCGCAAGCCGGCAATATGACCGACAGCATGGCCGCGCTTTCCAGCCTCATCAACTACGGCGCAGGCCCGGCGCCGGCACAAGCGCTGGCCGCCTTCTACGACCGTTGGCAAGACGATCCGCTGGTCGTCGACAAATGGTTCACGCTGCAGGCCACCGCGCGCTCCACCGATGTGACCGCCGCACGTGCGCTCATGCAGCATCCGGCTTTCACGCTGCGCAATCCCAACCGCGCCCGCGCGCTGGTGTTCCAGTTCTGCCTGAACAATGCCCGCGGCATGCACGCCGCCTCTGGCCAGGGCTACGCCTACTGGACCGACCAGGTCATCGCGCTCGACGGCATGAACCCGGAAATCGCCGCCCGCCTGGCCCGTGCGCTCGATAGCTGGGCGCGCTTCGTGCCCGCGCTGCGCGGCCCCATGCGGCAAGCGCTGGAGCGCGTCGCCGGCCATCCCGGCCTGTCGCGCAATGTGCTGGAAATCGTTTCGAAAGCATTGGAATTCGCCCCTCAGGCATAGGAATCCCCTCATGAAGAAAAAGACCCTCACGCAATACCTGGTCGAGCAGCAACGCTCGGCCGAAGCGATCTCGGCCGAGTTGCGCCTGCTCATCGAAGTGGTGGCGCGCGCCTGCAAAACCATCGGCCACGCGGTCGGCAAAGGCGCGCTGGGTGGCGTACTCGGCGCGCTCGAATCCGAGAACGTCCAAGGCGAAGTGCAGAAGAAGCTGGACGTGCTGTCCAACGAAATCCTGCTCGAAGCCAACGAATGGGGCGGCCACCTCGCCGCCATGGCCTCCGAGGAAATGGAAACCCTCCACGCCATCCCCAACCGCTATCCCAAGGGCGAATACCTGCTGCTGTTCGATCCGCTCGACGGCTCGTCGAACATCGACGTGAACGTGTCGATCGGCACGATCTTCTCGGTGCTCAAGGCGCCGCACGGCCTGGGCCAGGAGATCGTCGAGAAAGACTTCCTGCAGCCCGGCACCAAGCAGGTGGCCGCCGGCTACGCCGTCTACGGTCCGCAGACCATGCTGGTGCTCACCATCGGCCAGGGCACGGTGGGCTTCACGCTCGACCGTGAAATGGGCTCGTGGGTGATGACACAGGAAAAATACGAGATCCCCCAAGACACCAAAGAATTCGCCATCAACATGTCGAACATGCGCCACTGGGCTCCACCCATGAAGCGCTATATCGACGATTGCCTGGCCGGCAAGACGGGCCCGCTGGGCAAGGACTACAACATGCGCTGGATCGCCTCGATGGTGGCCGACGTGCATCGCGTGCTCACCCGCGGCGGCATCTTCATGTACCCCTGGGATTCGCGCGAACCGTCCAAGCCCGGCAAGCTGCGCCTGATGTACGAAGCCAACCCCATGAGCTTCCTGGTGGAACAGGCCGGCGGCGCGTCGATCACCGGCACGCAGCGCATCATGGACGTGCAGCCCGAAAAGCTGCACCAGCGCGTGAGCGTGATCCTGGGCTCGAAGAACGAAGTCGAACGCGTGGGCCAATACCATGCAGAACACGGTTGGGAAGCGACCCCATGACAATGAAAAAATTCGACCTTGCGAAGAACAAGGGACTCAAGCTCACGAATGCGCTGAAGCAGTCGCATTCGGAGCGTTTCGGCAAGAGCGCCGAGGATGCCGCGCCGGATCGGCGTGAGCAGCGCAAGCTGGATCAAGCCAAGGGGCTGGTGCCTTTCGCCTGCAAGCTTAACGGCGAACTGGTGGCTCGACTACAGGAGCGGGCCGCCGGGCATCCGGCAGGAATCAACGGATTGCTCGATGAGCTGTTGCGTAGTGCTTTATCGGCTTAGTTTGCGTCCTTGAGCCGCCAAGGCCGCCCTGCGCAACTCCGATGCTCGCCGCTTGCGCGGCTGTGTCGTCTGCCCCGCGCCCCGGATCGCTCCGGGGTCCTGGGCTTGATTCATCATTAAACGCAGCAAGGCCAGCCGGCAATCACAGTTTGGCGTGCGTTTCCAGGTAAGCCCGCACCAGCGCCGCATCGCAATCCATCACCTGAACGCGCTGCGGCAGCGCCTCCAGACCGGCCAGCTCGGCCGGCACAGGCGCCGGCCGGCCGATGGCCTGCTGGATGGTTTCGGAGAACTTGGCCGGCAGCGCAGTCTCGAGCACCAGCATGGGAATGCCGGGCTCGACGAATTGGGCGGCCACTTTCACGCCGTCGGCCGTGTGCGGGTCGATCAGCAACCCCCTTGACTCGAACGTGGCGCGGATCGTATCCAGGCGATCTTCATGGCGGCTCTTGCCCGCCACGAAACCGAATTCGGATTCGAAGCGCGAACGCTCGGCGGACAGGTCGAAGCGTCCCGTCTTCACCATCTCGTCCCACAGCGCCTTGACCCGATTGCCGTCGCGGCCCACCAGGTCGTGGACGAAGCGCTCGAAATTCGAGGCACGCGAGATATCCATCGAAGGGCTGGACGTCGCGAATGTGTGCTCGGGGCCGCGCGGGCTGTAGATGCCCGTGCGAAAGAACTCTTCGAGCACATTGTTTTCGTTGGTGGCCAGCACCAGGCGGCGCACCGGCAGGCCCATGCCGCGGGCGATGTGGCCCGACAGGATGTTGCCGAAGTTGCCCGAAGGCACCGTGAACGACACCTGCTGTCCGGGCTTGCTGGTGGCGCGCAGCCAGCCCCAGAAGTAATACACCACCTGGGCCGCGATGCGGGCCCAGTTGATCGAGTTCACCGCGCCCAGGCGCATGCGGCTCTTGAAATCCAGATCGCCGGCCAGGGCCTTGACGATGTCCTGCGCCTCGTCGAACACGCCATACACGGCGATGTTGTGGATGTTCTCGTCTTGCAGCGAATACATCTGCGCGCGCTGGAAGGCGCTCATGCGGCCGTGCGGCGAGAGCATGAACACGGCCACGCCCTTCTTGCCGCGCAAGGCGTATTCGGCGGCCGACCCGGTATCGCCCGAGGTCGCGCCGAGAATGTTCAACGTGGCACCGCGCTTGCTCAGCACGTATTCGAAGACCTGGCCCAGGAACTGCATGGCCATGTCCTTGAAAGCCAGCGTCGGGCCTTCGGACAGGCCCAGCAGGGCCATCGAGCCGTCGAGCGGTTTCAACGGAACGATATCGGCGCTCTTGAAGCTGCCCGGCTGATACGCCGCGCGCGTCAGCCGGCGCAGGTCCTCGGCCGGAATGTCGGACGCGAAGCGCGACAGAACCTCGAAAGCCAGGTCGGCATAGGCCAGCGAGCGCCAGGACTCCAGCGTCGCCGCATCGATGCGGGGCAATTCCTCGGGCACGGCCAGGCCGCCGTCGGGCGCCAGGCCCTCGAGCAGAATGTCGGAGAACGCCTGCGGCGCCATGCCGCCTCGGGTGGATATGTAATTCATCACTGAAGATTTTCCACGCGCAGGCGCGTGACCTTGGAACGGACGAAAGAGAGAGCCTCGATGGCGCCGATCGCCTCGTTGACCTTGCCTTCGACGGCTTCGTGCGTCAGGAAGATGATGTCGGCCCCGCCAATGTGCGAGGGCTGCTGGATCATCGAACCGATGGAAATGCCGCGGTCGGCCAGAATGCGGGCGATGTCGGCCAGCACACCGGGCACGTCGTCGACCCGCAGGCGCAAGTAGTACGAAGTGCGCACGCGGTCCATGGGCAGAATAGCCAGATCCGACATGGCGTCGGGCTGGAAGGCCAGGTGCGGCACACGATTGCCCGGATCTGCCGTATGCAGGCGGGTGATGTCGACCAGATCGGCCACCACGGCCGAGGCCGTGGGTTCCTCGCCCGCGCCCTGGCCGTAATACAGCGTGGGGCCTACTGCGTCGCCCTGTACCAGCACGGCGTTCATGGGTCCCTCAACGTTGGCCAGCAGCTTGTCCGCGGGCACCAGCGCGGGATGCACGCGCAGCTCGATGCCGTCAGCGCGGCGGCGCGTGATGCCCAGCAATTTGATGCGATAGCCCAGGCGTTCAGCATGTGCAATATCGACGGCCTCCAATTTGGAGATCCCTTCGATATAGGCCTTGTCGAACTGCACCGGCACGCCGAAGGCCAGCGAGGCCAGCAGCGTCAGCTTGTGCGCCGCATCCACGCCCTCGACATCGAAGGTCGGATCGGCTTCGGCGTAGCCCAGGCGCTGCGCTTCGGCCAGCACTTGGGCAAAAGACAGCCCGCGCGCGCGCATCTCGGACAGTATGAAATTGGTGGTGCCGTTGATAATGCCGGCCAGCCACTGGATGCGGTTGGCCGTCAGGCCTTCGCGCATGGCCTTGATGATGGGAATGCCGCCTGCCACCGCCGCCTCGAACGCCACCATCACGCCGCGCTCGGAGGCCGCGGCGAAGATCTCGTTGCCGTGCTTGGCCAGCAGCGCCTTGTTGGCCGTGACCACGTGCTTGCCGTTGGCGATGGCCTCGAGCACCAGCTCGCGCGCCAGCGTGTCGCCGCCGACCAGCTCGACCACGATATCGATCTCGGGATCGCGCACCAGGCCGAATACATCGGTGGACACCGGCATGGCCTCGCCCACCTTGCTGCGGGCCTTGGCCACGTCGCGCACGGCCACGCGCGCGACCTCGATGCGTCGCCCCGCGCGGCGGGCGATTTCCTCGGCATTGCGCGCCAGCACCGTCCAGGTGCCGCCGCCCACCACGCCCAGGCCCACCAGACCCACCTTCATCGGGCCCATCGCCTCGACATGGGCATCATGCTTGTTCGAATTCGTCATTTCAGCAGACCGTCCTTGCGAAACATTTCCTTGATGCCGCGAACTGCCTGTCGGGTGCGCTGCTCGTTTTCGATAAGGGCGAAGCGCACGTACTCGTCGCCGTATTCGCCGAAGCCGATGCCCGGCGACACCGCCACCTTGGCGTCGGCCAGCACGCGCTTGGCGAACTCCAGCGAACCCAGAGCGCGGTAAGGCTCGGGAATGCGCGCCCAGATGTACATGGAAGCCTTGGGAATGTCGACGTTCCAGCCGGCTTCGATCAGGCCTTTGGCCAGCACGTCGCGGCGGCTCTGATACTGCGCCACGATCTCGCTGACGCAGTCCTGCGGGCCGTCCAGCGCGGCGATCGAGGCCACCTGGATGGGTGTGAAGGTACCGTAATCGTGATAGCTCTTGATGCGCGCCAGCGCGCCGACCAGTTCGCGGTTGCCCACCATGTAGCCGATGCGCCAGCCGGCCATGTTGTAGCTCTTGCTCATGGTGAAGAACTCGACCGCCACGTCGCGCGCGCCCGGCACCTGCATGATGGACGGCGCCACATAGCCGTCGAAGCAGATGTCGGCATAGGCCAGGTCGTGCACCACCAGGAT
This sequence comes from uncultured Bordetella sp., assembly GCA_937881145.1. Taxonomy (GTDB): domain Bacteria; phylum Pseudomonadota; class Gammaproteobacteria; order Burkholderiales; family Burkholderiaceae_B; genus Bordetella. The sequence continues at coordinate 2,251 of CALGFL010000141.1, read as the reverse complement.
GTCGTGCTCCTTGGCCAGCGCGACCACGCGCTCGAAGAACGACAGGTCCACGCACTGCGCCGTGGGGTTGCTCGGAAAACCCAGGATCATCATCTTGGGCTTGGGAATCGACTCGCGCACCGCGCGCTCGATTTCGGCGAAAAAGTCGATGCCCGGCGTCATGGGCACCGAGCGGATGTTCGCGCCCGCGATGACCGCGCCGTAGATGTGGATGGGGTAGCTGGGATTGGGCACCAGCACCGTGTCGCCGCGGTCCAGCGTGGCCAGCATCAGGTGGGCCAGGCCCTCCTTGGAGCCGATGGTGACGATGGCCTCGGAATCCGGGTCGAATTCAACCGCATAGCGGCGTTGGTACCAATCGCAGATGGCCTTGCGCAGGCGCGGGATGCCCTTGGACACCGAATAGCCGTGCGTGGTGGGCCGCAGCGTGGCCTCGACCATCTTGTCGACGATATGCTGAGGCGTGGCGCCGTCGGGGTTGCCCATGGACATGTCGATGATGTCCTCGCCGCGCCGCCGTGCCGCCATCTTCAGCTCGCCGGTAATATTGAACACATAAGGCGGCAGACGCTCGATGCGGGTGAACTGGCGCGGGGGCTTTTCCGCATTTTTGTCGACGGAACTCACGGCGGGTATTCCTTGGAGGAAGATAAGCTGGGAAACTTTGTAATCTAGCAGTAACGCCGCAGTGCAGCAAATGAATCTCATCCGTCCCTGGCCGTCAAGAAAACGCCGGACCGCCTCAGTCTTTCCCGTCCGCTTGGGGGACGGGCGCACGCGGCCTGCCCTGGAAGCCCTGTCGGGGCCATGCAACAATGCCGCCACGTCGATGCGCTATGATCGAATCGACCAGCCTGCATTTCACCGAAGCTGAGCATATTGAAACTACATACCGATCCTGCGACGACGCTCAACACCGTCACCGCTTACGGCCCCGACTACATCGAGGTCAACAAGGTCCGCTTTTCCCACGCAGTCGCTTTCGGTCCCGAGGGCGCTGTGGCCGAATGGCCTGTCAGGTCGCCGGCCGACATCACCTCCGCCCTGCTCGAACAAGCCAGCGGCCTGTCACGAGCCTCGCGCGACCCGCTGGCCTTTCTCGACGACCCCGAGTCGGCCGCGGGCGGCCTGACGGGCGCCCGCTCTCCCGATGCGCCTGAAGTACTCCTGGTCGGCACCGGCGCGCGCCAGAAAATGCTGGCCCCAGCCGTCCTGCGCCCGCTTCTGGCAGCCGGCGTCGGCGTCGAAGTCATGGATACCCAGGCCGCGGCCCGCACCTACAACATTCTCATGGCCGAAGGCCGGCGAGTGGTCGCCGCGCTTTTGCCTACCCTCGAACCCATCCAAGGAGCAAGCGACTGATGTCAGCGATCATCGGCAAGCCCGCCCCGCAGTTCGTCGCCGAAAGCACCATCGGCACCATCGACTTGTCGCAGTGCCGCGGCCGCGCTGTGGTGCTCTACTTCTATCCCAAAGACAATACGCCCGGCTGCACTGCCGAAGGCCAGGATTTCCGCGACCTTCACGACCAATTCCTCGCCGCCAGCACAGTGGTGGTGGGCGTCTCGCGCGACTCGCTCAAGTCGCACGCCAACTTCTGCGAAAAATACAGCCTGCCCTTCCCCCTGATCTCCGACTCCGACGAGACGCTCTGCAATTTATATGGGGTCATCAAGCAAAAGACCATGTACGGCAAGCAAGTGCGCGGCATCGAGCGCAGCACCTTCCTGATCGACGCCCACGGCCTGCTGGTACAGGCTTGGCGCGGCTTGAAAGTGCCCGGCCATGCCAGCGAAGTTCTGCAGGCCGCCACCAGCATAGGTTGACGCGCGATCCGCGCCGACCAGTCACCGCGTTCGTATCCGGGCCGGTTTCCGGCCCACACAGGAGAGTCCAGCGTATGCCGCTTCCGAAGATGCCCACCCGTCCTGCAGCCATTCTGACTTTCTCCAGGGGCGAATCCGCGCCCGCCGCCAGCCCCGCGCCGCGCGCCGCCCGGACCTCCGCCAGGCCCATCGAGCCCGAACCTCAGCACCAGCCCGAACTCGACGGCCTGCGGGAAGCCGAAATCCTGCCCATCGCGCAAGCCCCCGCGGCGCCTGCCCTGGTGCACGCCGAAGCCCCGCGCGCCAAACCCGCGCCTGCCGCGGCCCGCAAAGCCAAGGCCAAGACCCAGCCGGCCGTGCGCAAGCTATTTGTGCTCGACACCAACGTGCTGCTGCACGATCCGGCCGCCATCATCCTCGTAGAC
>CALGFL010000140.1 GCA_937881145.1 uncultured Bordetella sp. | reverse complement strand
TACAAGGCCGAGATCATCGCTTCGATTCCGGGCAACGAGACCATCAGCCTGTACCGCGAAGGCCAGTTCATCGATCTGTGCCGCGGCCCGCACGTACCGTCCACCGGCAAACTCAAGGTCTTCAAGTTGATGAAGGTGGCCGGCGCCTATTGGCGCGGCGACAGCAACAACGAGATGCTGCAGCGTATCTACGGCACGGCATGGACGACCAAGGAAGAGCAGGACGCCTATCTGCACATGCTCGAAGAGGCCGAGCGCCGCGACCACCGCAAGATCGGCCGCGAGCTCGATCTTTTTCACATGCAGGACGAAGGCCCGGGCCTGATCTTCTGGCATCCCAAGGGCTGGGCCCTGTGGCAGCAGGTCGAGCAGTACATGCGCCGCGTCTACCAGGACAACGGCTACCAGGAGGTGAAGGCGCCGCAGATCCTCGACCTGTCGCTGTGGAAGAAGACCGGCCACTGGGACAACTATCGTGAAAACATGTTCACGACCGAGTCCGAGAACCGCATGTATGGCTTGAAGCCCATGAACTGCCCGGGCCACATCCAGATCTTCAATGCCGGTCTGCACTCGTACCGCGAACTGCCGCTGCGCTACGGCGAGTTCGGCCAATGCCACCGCAACGAGCCTTCGGGTTCGCTGCACGGCATGATGCGCGTGCGCGGCTTCACCCAGGACGACGGCCACATTTTCTGCACCGAAGATCAGTTGCAGGAAGAATGTGCCCAGTACACGAAACTGCTGCAGCAGGTCTACAAAGACTTCGGCTTCACCGAAGTGCTCTACAAGGTGGCCACGCGCCCCGAGAAACGCATCGGCGACGACGCCACCTGGGACAAAGCCGAGCATGCGCTCATGGAAAGTCTGCGCGCGACTGGCTGCGATTTCGTCGTCTCCCCAGGCGACGGCGCGTTCTATGGCCCCAAGATCGAATACACGCTGAAAGACGCCATCGGCCGCCAATGGCAGTGCGGCACAATGCAGGTAGACTTTTCCATGCCGGTACGCCTGGGCGCCGAGTACGTCGACCAGAACGATCAGCGCCGCCCGCCGGTCATGCTGCACCGGGCCATTCTTGGTTCGCTCGAGCGTTTCATCGGCATGCTGCTCGAAAACTACGCCGGCGCGATGCCGCCTTGGCTGGCGCCAGTGCAGGCCGTGGTCTGCTGTATTTCCGAGCCTTCGGCCGATTATGCAGCGCAGATTACGCAAACCCTGAAAAAACAAGGCTTTAGGGTTGAGCCAGATTTGCGTGGTGAAAAAATCACCCGTAAAATCCGGGAGCACAGCCTGCAAAAGGTTCCGTATATCCTGGTCGTAGGCGACAAGGAAAAGCAAAACGGCACGGTTGCCGTGCGCGGTCTGGGTGGTCTGGATTTGGGCGTCATGGCGCTCGCCGACTTCATCAACCGCTTGTCTGAAGATGTCGCCACGCGCCGCAGCCTGCCGCAGTCTGCGACCGAACCGGCTTGATGCCACGGTCGCAATTTGAGTAATCACTAGGAGTTTTCAACATCGCCACTGAAAAAAGCGTACGCATCAACGGTGAAATCCGCGTCCCCGAGGTGCGTCTGATAGGTCTGGATGGAGAACAGCTCGGCATCGTCAAGATCGCCGACGCGTTCCGGCTTTCCGAGCAGAGCGACGTGGATCTGGTGGAAATCGCGCCCAACGCCGAGCCCCCGGTCTGCCGTCTGATGGACTACGGCAAGTTCAAATACCAGGAACAAAAACGCCAAGCCGAGGCGCGTTCCAAGCAGAAGGTCATCCAGGTCAAGGAAGTGAAGTTCCGTCCGGCGACCGATGAAGGCGATTACCAGGTCAAGCTGCGCAACCTGCGCCGCTTCCTGGAAGAGGGCGACAAGGCCAAGGTCACGCTGCGTTTTCGCGGCCGCGAAATGGCGCACCAGGAACTGGGCATGCGCGTGCTTGAGCGTGTGCGCGACGATCTGACCGAATTGGCCCAGGTCGAAGCCATGCCCAAGCTCGAGGGACGCCAGATGGTCATGGTGCTGGCGCCCAAGAAAAAGGCGGTCGGCAAGGTCGAAGCCGCGGCCTGATCCGGCACACAGGCTATGCAACGGCCCGGCCATCCACGAAGGATGGCCGGGCCGTTGCCCTTGTAGGGGTATGCCTTTGCCCCAGGCTGAATTCAGTTACCATGAACCGGGTATGAATCTCGGGTAGGAAACCTGATGCATGTCTTGTTCGTGATCGATCCCTTGCCGCAACTCAAGGCGTACAAGGACAGTTCCGTCGCCATGATGCAGGCGCTGGCCGCGCGCGGGCACACGCTCAGCGTGGCGCGGCAGGCAGATCTATATATCGAGGCGGGCATCTTGCGCGTGCGCGCCATGCCCATCGCCTTGGTGCCGGGCGCCGACCTGCACGAGCATGCCTGGTGGAGAGAATCGGGACCACCCGTCGAGGCGCCGCTGAAGGACTTCGGCGCCGTCCTCATGCGCAAGGACCCCCCCTTCGACATGGAGTACGTCTACTCCACGCACCTGTTGGGTTACGCGCAGGAGCAAGGCGCGCGCGTCTTCAACAGCGGCGCGGCCATCCGCAACCATCCCGAGAAGCTGGCCATCACCGAGTTTCCCGACCTGGTCTCGCCCACGCTGGTCACGCGCGACATGGAACGCATCAAAGCCTTTCACGCGCAGCACCACGATGTCATCGTCAAGCCGCTGGACGGCATGGGCGGCACGGGCATCTTCCGCCTGCGCGCCGAAGAGCCCAACCGCAACGCCATTCTGGAAACGCTGACCGGCAACGGCACGCAGACCATCATGGCGCAGCGCTACATCCCCGAGATCGTCAAGGGCGACAAACGCGTGCTGCTGATCGGCGGCGAGCCCGTGCCGTTCTGCCTGGCGCGCATTCCGCTGGCCGGCGAGACGCGCGGCAACCTGGCTGCCGGCGGGCGCGGCGTCGCCCAGCCGCTTTCCGATAGCGATCGCCGCATCGCCGAGACCGTGGCCAAGCGCATCGCCGGACGCGGCTTGCTGCTGGTGGGACTGGACGTCATCGGCGACTGTCTGACCGAAGTCAATGTCACCAGTCCCACCTGTTTCGTCGAGATCACCGAACAGACGGGCTTCAATGTCGCCGACTTCTTCGCGCAGGCGCTCGAACGCGCCGTCGCCTGAGGGGGTGATATGACGGGTATCGTCGTCGTCGTGCATGCCCCGCTGGGCGAGGACATGTCTGAAATGGCCCGCCACGTCCTGGGCG
>CALGFL010000139.1 GCA_937881145.1 uncultured Bordetella sp. | reverse complement strand
GGCATGAAGATCGAGCGGTTCAATTAAGCTCGGCCCTGCTCCGATCCAAGCTTGCGCGCGTCCGAAAACGGCGAGCGCGAAGTCCAAACCCTGCATATTCTTGAGTCCCGGAAAGATGGAAATCGCCATCGCGGGCCTCAACTTTATTCATCATGAACCTTCTCGAACTCTTTCTGCTAGCCGCGATCTGGGGCGCTTCCTTTCTATTCATGCGCGTGGCGACGCCCGAGCTCGGCGCCATCGTCCTGATCGCGCTGCGCGTGGGCATCGCAACGCTGGTGCTGGTCCCCGTGCTGCGATCGACCGAAGCCCGCGCCCAGTTCCGCTCGAAACTGCGCCCGCTCTTCATCGTCAGCGTCACCAACTCCGCGATACCGTTCTGCCTGCTGGCGTACTCGACCCTTTACGTCAGCGCCGGCATGGACTCCATCCTCAACGCCACGACGCCGCTCTGGGCCGCCCTGGTCGCGGTGACCCTCTATCGAACGGCGATGAACCGCGAACAGACGCTGGGCCTTCTATTCGGCCTGGCCGGCACCGTCGTCCTGGTCTGGGACACGCTCGACTCCGGCGTCAAAGGCATCCCCGTTGCGATAGGCGCAGCCCTGGCCGCGACCTTGTGCTATGGCTTCGCCGTCAACTACTCGAAACGCAACCTTGCCGGCGTGCCTCCCTTTGTCGCAGCCTTCGGCAGCCAGTTCTTCTCCACCCTGATCCTGCTGCCGCTCGCGGTCATCCTCTGGCCCCAGCATCCCGTCGCCAACACCACCTGGGCGTGCGTGGCCGCGCTGGGCGTCGTCTGCACCGGCATCGCCTACATCCTGTACTTTCGCCTGATCGCACACGTAGGCGCGGCCTACGCCGCGTCGGTGACCTTCGTCATTCCCCTTTTCGGGGTGTTGTGGGGCGCACTGTTCCTGGGCGAACAAGTCACCCCGACCACCGTCGCCGGCGGTCTGATCATTCTTTTCGGAACCGCCATGACCAGCGGCAAGCTGGGCTGGATGATGCCCAAAAGCGTATGAACGCCCTGCGCCAGATGCACTGAACGTTGAAGCCGCGGGCGCTTTACGCCCGCGGCTTCAATGCCGCTCAAGAACCCATGACATGTTCAAGAGCTGTGCGCACCAACGGCGCATCAAGCCGCCCGCGACCCACCCAACGGCACGACCTGAGCGCTCAACTCCTTGAGCAACTCCTCGCGCCGCGCCGCCGCCTTGGTCATGGCGGCTTCTTTCACGTGCCCGTACCCGCGAATCTGCTCGGGCAGGCTGGCCAACGCCACCGCCTTGTCCAGATTGCCGCGCTCCAGTTTCGCCAGGATCGCCGTGACATCCTCGGCATACTGGCGGATCAGCGCGCGCTCGGCGCGGCGCTCTTCGGTGCGGCCGAACACGTCCAGCGCCGTCCCGCGCAACCCGCGCATGGCCGCCAGGATGCGGAAAGCCTTCAACACCCAGGGACCGTAGCTGCGCTTGATCAGATGCCCCTTGTCGTCGCGCTTGGCGAACAGCGGCGGCGCCAGGTGCAGATTGAGCTTCCATTCGCCTTCGAACTGCGCCTGGATCTGCTTGATGAACTCGCCGTCGGTATACAACCGCGCCACCTCGTACTCGTCCTTGTAGGCCATGAGCTTGAAGTAATAGCGCGCCACCGCCAGGGCCAGCCGGTCGGTGCCGGTGGCGGCCTGCTCGGCCTGCGCCACCTTGTCCACCAGATTGCGATAGCGCCGGGCATAAGCCGCGTTCTGGTACTGCGTGAGGAAGGCCGAACGGTTCTCGACCAGATCCGCCAGCTCGCCTTGCGGCCGCTTGAAGTCGACCACAGTCGCCTCGGCCTTCTGGCCGCGCTTGAGCTCGATGATGCCGGCATCGTCCTGCGCTTGCGGCGCAACCGGCTCGCCCTTGCCGATCAGGCGCTGCACCGCGGCCAGATCCTGCGCGGCGCGGCGCCCCCAGTCGAAGGCGGCCAGGTTGTTGGGCACCTGCTGGCCGTTGAGCTCGATGGCGCGCTTGAGCGCGGCCCCCCCCACCGGCAGCCAGCCCTTTTGATAGGCATAGCCGAGCATCATGGGATTGGAGTAGATGGCGTCGCCCAGCAGTCCCACGGCCAGTTCGGAGGCGTCGAAAGCCGCCAGATTGCCCGGACCGCAGGCCGCCGCCAATTCGGCAGTCAGGTCGGAGCCCGGCAGCACCCAGTCGGGGTTGTGCACGAAGCTCGCCGTGGGCGCCACGTCGCTGTTGAGCAGCACGCGGGTGCGGCCCGGCAACATGCGGCCGATGGCTTCCTGGCTGGCACCCACCACCAGGTCGCCCAGCAAGGCCACATCGGCCTCGGCCATGGCCACCCGCGTGTTGAGCAGGTCGGCCGAGGAAGCCGCCAGGACCACGTGCGAAAGCACTGCCCCGCCCTTTTGCGCCAGGCCGGCCATGTCCAGCACCGAGCAGCCTTTGCCCTCGATGTGCGCGGCCATGCCGATAAGCTGGCCGATGGTGACGATGCCCGTGCCGCCCACGCCCGCGAGGAAGACGCCATACAGGCCGCGACGCCCGGCCAGGTCCACCAGGACGGGATCCGGCAGGCCGGTGGCGATATCGCCTTGCTGCGTCAGTGCCTTGGGCTTGCGCAGCTTGCCGCCTTCGACCGTCACCAGGCTGGGGCAGAAACCCTTCAGGCAGGAAAAGTCTTTGTTGCAGCTGGACTGGTTGATCTTGCGCTTGCGGCCCAGCCCGGTTTCCAGCGGCTCGATCGACAGGCAGTGCGACTGGTCGGAGCAGTCGCCGCAGCCCTCGCAGACGCGATCGTTGATGACCACGCGGCGGGCCGGGTCGGGATAGGCGTTGCGCTTGCGGCGGCGGCGCTTTTCGGTGGCGCAGGTCTGGTCGTAGATGAGAATGGACACGTTGCCGTATTCGCGCAGCTCGCGCATCACAGCGTCGAGCTCGTCGCGGTGCTTGACCGGCACGTTCGGCGCCAGGTCCGTCACGTTCTTGTACTTTTCGGGCTCGTCGGTGACGACGACGATTTTCTGGATGCCCTCGGCCGCCATCTGGCGCGTGATCATCGGCACGGTGATGGGACCGTCCACAGGCTGGCCGCCCGTCATGGCCACCGCGTCGTTAAAGAGAATCTTGTAGGTAATGGAGGCCTTGGCCGCGACCGCGGCGCGGATCGCCAGCAGGCCCGAGTGGTAGTAGGTGCCGTCGCCCAGGTTGGCGAAGATGTGCTTCTCGTCGGTGA
>CALGFL010000138.1 GCA_937881145.1 uncultured Bordetella sp. | reverse complement strand
GTACCTGGCATGGACCGATGAGGATGCGGTCTTCCTCCCGCAAGGGGCCGTGCGTCGCCACGCGCTCGCCGTTGACCAGCTTCCCGCCCAAAGTGCCCATGTCTTCGAGCATGAGTGCGCCGCCCCGGCGCAGCAGTCGTGCGGGCTGCCTGCCCACCCGCCAGTTGGCGATGCGCACCGCGCATTGCGGCGCGCGGCCTATGGACACCGGCGGCATCGCCGCATGCACCTGGCGCGTGCCGTCTTCGAAAGTCAGCGTGATTTCGAGCATGCTCAAGGCTCCTTGCCGGATTGCGCGGATTCATTGCCGGCTCGCCATTGCGATCCATCGCCTTGCGGCGCGCTCCATCCCCCCGTCGCAGCACCTGCAGGCGGCAGAAAGCGCAATTGCGTGGGATCGGGGAAAGCCTGCTCCAGGACATGACGCCCTTGCGCGACGCTCTGCGCAAAGCCCGCATAATCGTTCGAGACGATGCTGGGAGTCACGAAAATCGCCAGTTCCGTGTCGCGCCTCAATGTCTTTTTCGCGCCGAACAAACTGCCCAGCACCGGGATGCCGGAAAGCAGCGGCAGGCCGTCGCGTTCGGTCGATTGTTCGCGCGACAGAAAGCCGCCCAGCACTAAAGTCTGACCCGAACGGACGTTGAACTCGGTGACGGCCCGCCGGGTACGCAAAGCCGGGCCCGAAGGCAGGCTCATGGATGCATCCACCGAGCTGGCTTCCACTTCGATGCGGGAGCGGATGGCGCCGTTGCGATCGATGCGCGGCGTGATGTGCAGCGACACGCCGTAAGGCTTGAACAAGGTCGTCGGCACGCCATTGCGGTCGGACGAACTGTAAGGCACCTCGCCGCCCGCCAGGAATGAAGCCGTGCTGCCGCTGCGGGCCAGCAGTTGCGGCTGGGCCAGCATGACGGCCTCGCCGCGCTGCGCCAACGCGGCCAGATTGGAAGACAGCAAGGCGTTGGCGCCGAAATAGCCGGCCGCGCGCGCAACCGGTAAGGCCGCGGCCAACGGCGCGGTGCCGGGACGCTCGGACAACAGCCCCGCCGCGTTGCCACCGTCCCAGACCATGCCCGCCTGCAGGCCGCCCTGCGTGGCGCCGTCCCAGCGCACGCCGAAATCGGTCAGGCGCGAACGCGGCAGCTCGACCACCTGCACATCAAGCAGCACCATTCGGTCCCAACCCACCTGCCCCGTAAAGTCCAGGATGCCCGGATAGCGCTGGGCCAGCGCACCGATGCGCGCCCTGTCTTCGTCGGACAGGTCATTGCCCTCGATGACCAGATTGCCGCCCACCTGGCTGCTGCGCGCCGCCGGAATGCTCTCGAGCAGCTTGTCCACTTCGGAGCGCATGCGCCGCAGGCCCGCGGGCAACACCCGCACGGCATAAGCCGTGGGCGCCGCGGCCCCGGTCCACGCATGCACGGAAGACATGCCCTCCTGCCGCGCGAACAGCACGACCTCGCGTTCGTCCGCGGCCATGGCGCTCAGCACCTGGCCGTTGCCCACGGCGACCCGGCGCACGCCCGGAATGCGCAGCACACGGCTCTCGCCCACTTCCAGATCGAGCTCCTGGCTCTGCGGTGCGGAATCGACGCCATAAGCCGGGCTGCAGAACAAGAGCTGGCTGATCAGGACCCATCTCATCAAACCCGGGCAGGCCGTCCTGCTATTGGTTGCGCGCGCGTTCGGCATCATGGCTTGCCTCGCTTGGCAGCCGATGCCGCAGCACCGGCTGCCGCAGCCTCCGCGACGAAAGCATCGTCGTCGCTTTCGATCCGATCGCCATAAATAATGTCCACGACGCGGCGGCGGGACGCAGGCTGCGCCATGCCGAGCAGGCCAGGCAAATCTCGCGGCAACGCCTCGCTTGCCGTCTGCGTATCGGCCGCAGGGCGCAGCAAGGCGGTCAGTACGCCGCCTTGCCGCGCCGCGATGACCTTGACCGCGTCGCCGGCGGCGGCCTCCAGAGTAATGTGGGCGGGCTGCCCCGGATCTCCATCGACGGACAAGACCTTGCCTCCTTGCAATAGCGGAACCGTGAGATCGCGCCCGCCATGCGGGAACGAGACGTACAAATCGATGCGATCGCCGGCCCGCACATGCTGGGGAAGATCGCGGATTTCCTGCGCGGGCAGGCTGAAGGCGCGCCGGCCGACAGCCAGCAGTCCCGCCACGGACTCGCGTCGGTTGCGCTCGACCTGGTGCAACAGGATGGGTTCGCCGGACCGCACGGCCACCGTCAGCTTGCCGCCTTCGATCTGGTCCAGCGCCTCGGGCGGCAAGGAATCGGACGAGGCCCAGTCCTGAGGGACGTCCCGCACGGCCAGGCTGGCGATGTCCAGCGGCGCGCCCGCAGGCAAGTCCTGGGCCGCGACCAGCCTGGACACCGTGGGCACGCGCGCCTGCGCTTCAATGGCCTGCGTGCGCTGCTGTATGGTTTCGCGAACGGCCCAGGCCGCGGCCAGGCCCGCCACGCCGGCGAAGGCATAAGCGCCCATGGCCCGCGCCATGGGCAGCCATCGGGACAGTTTCATGGCGCGCCTCCCGATGCCAAGCGCGGGTCGGAAGCGAAACGCAGCACCGCCAGCACACTGCCTTCGCCCTTGCCCAGCACATCGATGACCAGCGTTTGCACCCCACGCTGCCAGGTCTGCCACGATGCGCCGGCCTCATCGTATGCACGGGCAGGACGCCATCCTTGACGCACCAGGTTGTCGTGCGCCTGCCGCGCGATCTCGCCGGGCGGCGCGGCATATCGCCAGATCTGCTGTGTCGTGCCGGCCCGACCCGCGGGTTCGGCGAACTCGAAGGCCAGTTCCGCGCCCGCGGGCAGCCACGCATCGGGCAATGGACTCATGGCCTGTTCCCAACAAAGGGTGGACAAAGTTCCGCTGCTACCCTGTCCGGCTTGCCCCGATACCGTCACCACGCGCGAGCATGGTCCGCTGGTATCCGACAACACCGCCATGCCCGGATAGACCGCCATATCGCGCAAGCCGGGATACTGCCTGGCCATGAAGGCGATCAACATCGACGCATCCAAGGGGGTTCGATACGACAACACCTCGGCCGAGGCGCCGTACACCTTGGCCGCGGAAGCGACCTCGGTCATGACGCTGTTCGTCGGCAATGTCCAGGAGGCAGCGGCATGGCTGGCCGCCACAGGCATCACGCAAGACGCAAGCAAGAAGAATCGATGCAGGATCATGGGCGACCCTTGCTCGTGAGCCTGTCGGCCGGCACCAGTTGCAGCCACGCCGACACCCAGTCGTCATCGGGCTTGCGCCCGCCCCAGGCTCCATCGATGCCCGAGATGCTCGACCGCAAGCGACGCGCCAGGGACCGCGACGGTTCGGCGGCCGCCTGCCAGCCCATGCGACTTTCCGTAATGCGTCGCTGCCCTTGCTCATCGGAGACAGCGTGACCGCCTGCCTGTGCTACCGACGTATGGCGACGCACTGTCACCTCGCCAACGGGCGACTGCGTCCAGCCGGCGGGAGCCCGAATCTTGCGCTCGGCCAGCGCCGTCACCAACCGCGGATCGACACGCAGCCAATCCTGCTGCAGCTGTGCCTGCCTGTCATCGAGCGGGACCGGACCGGCGTGGCTTCGGACCAGATTCAGCTCGACCCCATCGCGGCGCGCAACCGGAACACCGCCGCGCGCTGCGGAAAACGCGGCGGCACGACTCGCCTGCGCAGCCTGCATGGCCTGATGCCGCGCCGAACCCGTCCAGGCGATGGCGCAGGCGCAAGCCAACAAGACCGCCAAAGCGAAGACGGCCTCGACCAGCCCTTGTCCTTGCTGGCGCTTCATCGCATCGCTCCGTGCGCCAAAGACGCTTCACCGGTATTCGACGCCGTCCGGTGCGCTTGCCAATAGGGGCGAAACAAAGTCGGTTTCTCGTCCTTCCCGTCGCCGCGAGATCGAGGCCGTGCAAAATAGGTTTCGGTCGCCGCGCTCACCGAAAGCCCCTCGTCCGGCTGAAATGCCCGCCACGCATAAGTGCCGGCCCAGGCGATACGGCTCGCGCCGCCGGAAACGGACAGGCTCGCGGCCTGCTGGCGAACGGCGATGGCAAAGCGCAGCGGCGCGGCTTGGCCGGCAGGCGAGACCTCGTGGCTGTCGGGCAATCCGCGCCCCTGCGGCGACACACTGTCCATCCAGGCATAGGCATCCGCCAAGGGATTCGAAATGCCCGAGAAAATATTCCATGACGTATTGGCCGATACCCAGCGCCAGAAATCCTCCGAGGAAAAATCCTCGGGCGCGCGCTGCACCGTATCGCCGCCCATGCGGTCTCCCGCCAAGCCCCAGCCCATGGGATATTCGCGGTAATAACAGCCCGTCCACTTGTTCCAGCGCAGCGAGTGATACGACAAAGAGTCGAACGAAGACCAGTGGCCGCTATCGTCCATGCGGGTTTCGCCACGGCGACGCAATTCATGCCGCTTCTGCGGACAGGCCTTTTCGACGATCCAGTTGCTGGTGCGAGTAAAGTTGCGCGGCTGCAGAAAATCGTAGCGTCCCGCCGCGGCCTGCACCAGCGGACGCAATGCCTGCCCCGATCGGCTGCGCACATAACCCTGCCAGTCGTCGGTCCACACGCGCCATTGCAAAGC
>CALGFL010000137.1 GCA_937881145.1 uncultured Bordetella sp. | reverse complement strand
GTACCGAACCAGGGAGCGTGGTGGCGGGGCTGGCGGAAACATCGGGTACAGCCAGGGCCACGGTCGTGGGGCTGTCACCGCCAGCGGGAACAACGTCGTCCGCCGCAATCTGCGTGGCAGACTCGGGGGCAAGGGCAGTCAACAAGGCTCTGTGCACCTGTAGCGCCTGGTCGCGCAGACCAGGCAAGGCAAACCCCATGCTGACCGTCACGATGACCGCAATTCCGAGGTAGACGGAACTAATGCGCAGCCATTCAGCCAGCTGGTGGTGCACTCCTTGGGCCAGGCGCCTGAAAAGGCCGGCCATTGACGCATCAGTCATGAGACCTCCTGCGTAGAAGTGAAGTGAGGCCGCATGTTAACCACAAAATATTGAGGTAAATGTAACCATATCTACCAGGATTTGTATGGGGACATAGATACTTCTCCCCTGCTTTCCCCGGGGAGCGGGAACGATTCGAAACTCACATCCAGAAACAACACTGCTACACTGAAAAGCGCTGAAACCGCTACTTGTGTCATATACAAGTCACTGATTCATAAGGCATTTGTGAAATACAAAGATCTGCGGGACTTCGTCTCCCAGCTTGAGGGCCGGCAGGAGCTCAAGCGCATCACCGCCCCCGTCTCCACCCGCCTCGAAATGACCGAGATCGGCGATCGCGTCCTGCGCGCCGGCGGCCCGGCCCTGTTGTTCGAGAACGCGCAGCACGCCGGCGCCACGGCCGGCATGCCGGTGCTGGCCAATCTGTTCGGCACGCCCCGGCGCGTGGCCTGGGGCATGGGCGCCGAAGACGTCGGCGCCTTGCGCGAGGTGGGCGAGCTGCTGGCCTCGCTGCGCGAACCCGAGGCGCCCAAGGGCCTGCGCGATGCCTTCGCCAAGGTGTCCATGCTCAAGTCGGCCCTGTGGGACATGAGTCCCAAGACCGTCCGTAGCCCGGCCTGCCAGGAGATCGTCTGGGAAGGCAAGGACGTGGACCTGTCGCGCCTGCCCATCCAGACCTGCTGGCCCGGCGACGTGGCGCCGCTGCTCACCTGGGGCCTGGTGGTCACCCGCGGCCCCAACGCCAAGCGGCAGAACCTGGGCATCTACCGGCAGCAGCCCATCGGCCCCAACAAGCTCATCATGCGCTGGCTGTCGCACCGCGGCGGCGCACTGGACTTTCGCGACCACGCCCAGGCCTATCCGGGCCAGCCCTTCCCCATCGCCGTCGCCTTGGGCGCCGATCCGGCCACCATCCTGGGCGCCGTCACCCCGGTGCCCGACAGCCTGTCCGAATACCAGTTCGCCGGCCTCTTGCGCGGCTCGCGCACCGAAACGGCCAAGACCCTCGGCAGCGAACTGTCGGTGCCGGCCTATGCGGAGATCGTGCTCGAAGGTCATATTCTGCCGGCCGATCACGCGGGCGCCGCGGCCCCGCGAGTGCCCGAAGGCGCGTCGCCTGCGCCCAACACCGGCTACGAGATGGCGCTGGAAGGCCCCTATGGCGATCACACCGGCTATTACAACGAGCAGGACTGGTTCCCGGTATTCACGGTCGAGCGCATCACCATGCGGCGCAACCCCCTCTATCACTCCACCTATACCGGCAAGCCGCCCGACGAGCCGGCCGTGCTGGGCGTGGCCTTGAACGAGGTGTTCGTGCCCTTGTTGCGCAGGCAACTACCTGAAATCATTGATTTTTACCTGCCTCCCGAGGGCTGCAGCTACCGTCTGGCGGTGGTTTCGATCCGCAAGCAGTACGCCGGCCATGCCAAGCGGGTGATGTTCGGGCTGTGGAGCATCCTGCGGCAATTCATGTACACCAAGTTCATCGTGGTGGTGGACGAGGACGTGAACGTACGCGACTGGAAAGAAGTGGTCTGGGCCATGACGACCCGCATGGACCCGGTGCGAGACACGACGCTGGTGGAGAACACGCCCATCGATTATCTGGATTTCGCCTCGCCGGTGTCGGGCCTGGGCGGCAAGATGGGGCTGGACGCCACGAACAAGTGGCCGGGGGAGACGACCCGCGAATGGGGCACGCCTATTCGGATGGACGAGGACGTGAAGAAACGGGTGGATGCGATGTGGGGGACGCTGGGACTTTGACTTTGGCCCCGCGCCCGCCGCGCCAGGCTTTATAGAGTTCCCAGCCGGCCAGGCCTATCGTGGCGGCCCGCAAGATGCTCTGGCTGCCTATCTTGCCTAATAAAAGAGAGGACAGCGTCGAGCCCAGCACCGGATAGCGCTTGACCAGATCCACCACCTGGGCCGGCAGCGCGCTCCAACCGCCTTTTTTGCCGACGCTCAAGCCGGCCAGCGCCGCGCGCAGCAGCAGGCCCGGGCGCCAGGCCTGGGTGACCCGGGCCAATTGCCTGGCCAGAGTTTCGCGTTCGAGAGCGGCACGTGTGCGCAGCAGTTCGATGCGCGCCTGGCGGTTGGCGGAAGACGAAGAGCGGCGCATCTCAAGCCTCTGGATCGGTGCGACCGGCGTCGGCGCGGCCGGCCTGCTCGAGCGCAGCCACGTCGCGCCCGAGCACGTCGAGCGTCGCGGCAAAAGGCGCCGGACGTTCGGCCAGATCGCGCCGCACCTTATAGAGCAAGGCCAGGCCGATCACGGTATACAGGCCGCCCAGGCAGGCCAGCGCGAGATAGCGGTGCTCGGTGGGCCAGCAGGCCACCGCGATGGCGGCAGTGAAAACCAGCAGCGCCAAAGCCAGGCACAGCAGGGCCGCGGCCGCCAGGCACAAAAGCACGATCAGCCGGGATTTTTCTTCGGCGGCCTCGAGCGACAACAGTTCCAGCCGCGTGCGCATCAGCCCCAGCAGGCTGGCGGGCAGACCTCCCAGCGATCGGCGCAGGCTCATGCGATCGGAGCGTGGCGAACGAGCGGCCGATCAGCGGCGGCTGATCAGCATGCCGATCACGAGCGCGGCGCCGGCCGCGATCCCGATGGCTTGCCAGGGCTTGTCGTGCACGTAGTCGTCGGTGACGCGGGCAGCATGGCGGCCCTTCTGAATGACGGCATCCTGTGCGTCGTACAGCGTATCGCGGGTGCGCTTGAGCGCGGCCATGGCCCGCTCGCGCAGCTCGGCGGCTTTCTCGCCGGTCGTGCCGGCGGCTTCGCGCAGCAGCTCCTCGGCGTCGTCGAGGCTGGTCTTGGCGGTATCGATCAGCTTTTCCTTGAGTTCTTCGGCCCGGGTCGCAGTCATGTCGCAGCTCCTTGAAAACGCAATGTAAGCCAGGCCATGATAACAGCGGCCCGGATGGCACCCGGGGGCATCCGGGTCGAGGTTGCAACGGCTTGCTACGGGCGGTCAGTGCAACTGGGTAAGCGTCACGCTGGACCGCGCGTCGTCTTGCGCGATGTCCTGGCGCACCACCAGGTCGAGCCTGGGGCAGAACCAGTCGGTCACCGTGCTGCGCACGCCCTGGATGGGCAGCACGAGTCCGTTGAACGACAGCTTGACCGGATCGGTGGAACGCGAATACGTGATGGGCATGCAGGACTGGCTGCCGCGCGGCGTGTCCATGTCGCGCGCGGCCCCGACGGTCTTGGCGCCGACGTGCACGGTAATTGCGGGTTGCTGGCCCACGGGCGAATCGGACCCGATGTTCACGCGATACGACGCGCCCGGCAGATGCTGGCCCTCGCGCACTTTGTCGTAGGAAAACAGCCCCAGCATGCGCAGATCAAACCGGCCGTTATGCGAAGGC
>CALGFL010000136.1 GCA_937881145.1 uncultured Bordetella sp. | reverse complement strand
TGGTGGATGCCGTCGACCGCAGCACCCATCTGGCCGATCAGCTGCTGGCGCTGGCCCGGCTTGAAGAAAGCACGCCGCTGCCCAGTTCATGGGTCGATCTCGCGCAGACGGCCAAGGCGTGCTTTGCAGACCACCATGCCAATGCGGATCGCAAGCAGATGTCCCTGGCGCTGCGGCGAGACGAGCAGGTCATGGTGCATGCACCGCCCGCGCTGGTGCGCATACTGTTCGACAATCTTGTCGACAATGCAATCAAGTATGGCCGCGCCGGGGGCCGCGTGGAAGTTGCCGCATGGAGCGACGCCGGAACCGTCAATCTGGAAGTAAACGACGACGGCCCAGGTGTCGCCCAGGAAGATCTGGCGCGCTTGAACGATCGTTTCTTTCGCGGCGCCGACCACACCGAAAAAGGAAGCGGCCTGGGCTTGTCGATCGTTGCGCGCATTGTGGCCCAGCTGGGCGGAAAGCTGGAATACACGAGCGGCATGCAAGGAAGGGGGCTCGGCGTGCGCGTCAGACTGCCGGCGTCGATCCAGGGGCCGCAATAAAACCGGCTTTCGACGACCTGAGTGTCCTCAGCGGATATCGCGGTATTGGCGGGTAAAGGGGCGCTTCAGGAGCACTTCCGACCCGAAGTTCAACGCGTAGCGCACTGCGGTCGTGGCGAACCCTTCGTCCTGAAGCCGCCGCGCCGACGTCTTCATCACAAGTCGCAAATCGAAAACGACCTTGCCTTCCTGTGCCAGCCGTCGGGCGATGTTCGTGTCCTCGCCATAAAACGAGCTTGTCGTATCGAACCCGCCGATGCGCAGGAGCGCGGCCTTGCTTGCGGCGAAATTTCCGCCGACCGCCATGTAGTGCGTGAAACGGTACATGGGCATGGCCAGCAGCCGCCAGTAAAGCTGTACGAAAGTTCGCTTGACGCGCGACAACTCGTCGTAGACATACGGGCCGCTCACGCAGACAACGCTTGAGTCGCGTTCGTAAGCGTCGAGCACCCTCCCGATCCAGCCCGGCGGCATGCGCGTATCGGCATCGACATAGGCCAGAATTTCTCCGCGAGCCGCCTCCAGGCCGCATTGGCGGGCATGCGTCAACCCCTTGCGCGGTTCGGCGACCACGCGCACCAGCGGAAAGAGCGAAGCGACCTGCGCCGTGCCGTCAGTGCTCGCATTGTCGATGACGACAATCTCGAACGCGCCGCGGGCCGCGTTCGCCTGCAGTTCGGCCGAGACCGATTCGAGACAGGCGTGCAGATAGGCCTCTTCGTTGTAGGCGGGAATGACGACGCTCAATTTCATCCAAACGCTCCTTGCTCGTTGTGTTGTTCGATTGCGCGCGCGGCATGCACCGCCGCGTAGATCCGTTCCCAGGCATCGACCGTCTCGGTGAGCCCGAAGCGGCGGGCTCTGGCCGCCGCGCGTTCGCCCATGCGAGCGCGCATCGACGGCTCGCGCAGGAGCGAGAGCAGATGCGCGGCGAACTGGCCCGCATCGCCAGGCTCGGCCAGCAGCCCGGCGTCGTCGGCAATGTATTCGGGCAGGGCGCGCCAGCGCGCGCCGACAGCGGGCAGTCCCGAACTCATCGCCTGCAGCAGCACCATGCTCTGTGTCTCGGAAGTGCTCGCGATCGCGAAAACGTCCGCGGCGCGATAGGCCCGGGCCAGCGCCGGCTTGTCCAGGGTGCCCAGAAACTTTAGCCGATGGCCGACGCCGCACTCGGCCGCAAGGCGCTCCAGCCGCGGACGGGCGGTGCCGTGACCGGCCAGGGCGAGCATCGCGTCGGGCAGCTCCCGGACTACGGTCGCAAGCGCCCGGACGAGCACGTCGATGTTCTTCTCGACCGCAAGCCTGCCCGCATAAAGAATGGTCGAATCGGAAAATCCGAGGTGGCGCTTGAGCGCCTGCCGCTCATCGGGTTCGCCGGGCCGAAACAGCTCGGTGTCGATCGGGTTGGATACCACGTGTGCGGGCCTGCCCAGCCCGGATGCAAGCATTTCGTCGACCACCGAGCGCGACGGTCCCGTGACGAGCGTGCAGCGGTTGTAGTACCCCGTCGCGGCCTTGACGCTGTATCGCGCGAACTGCCGGGCAGCGAACGGGGCATACATGCTGAACTCGCCGATCGCCCAATGGTTGGTGCCCACGAGCGGTACCCTCAGGTGCCGGGCGGCGGTAAGCGCTTCCCAGCCCGCGCCGAGGAAAGTATGGGTGTGCAGCACGTCGGGCTCCCAGCTTGCGAGCCCGCGCCAGCGCCGGCCGGTAGGCAGAAGCAGCCGCGACTGGCCGGTCGAGCTCGGCACCGGCACGGAGAAAAGCCGCCGTACCTGTACCCGTTCGCCCAGATCGACTTCTTTGACGGGCAGGCCGGCGAGGCGAAAGTCACGCGGCGAGGCGCTCGGCGCATAGAGCACGACGGTATGGCCTCGCTCGCCGAGCGCGCGCGCTGTCAGCAGGATGGAGTCCTGGATGCCGCCGAGTTCCGGATAAAAACTGTCGGTGAAGAAGGCGATACGCATCGGATCAGGTCTCCGACATGTCGAGCGTGAAGCGGCGGCGCAGCAGGACGCCGGCGCCAAGACCGGCAATCGCGATCACCGTGCAGGATGCTATCCACAGATAAGTGTCGATGCGGTGGTAGGCCGCGCCGGCAAAGGAGCCGAGCAAAACGAAGATGGCCGACTTGAGCAGCGTCCCCAGCAAGTTGGAGCCGAGAAAGCGGGGCAGCGGGACGCGCGCCGCGCC
>CALGFL010000135.1 GCA_937881145.1 uncultured Bordetella sp. | reverse complement strand
CGGCCGGACCGCAGCGTGGCGCCGACGTCGCCGCGCTGCGCGCCGATGCCCGGCACCAGCAGCGGCACGGCGTCGCCGACCCGTTGGCGCACCGCCGCCAGTTCATTGGGAAAGGTGGCGCCCACCACCAGACCGCATTGCCCATGCCTGTTCCATTTGTCGGCCACCAGGCCGGCCACGTGCAGGTACAGCGGCTGGCCGGCGGCCATCTTCAGGAACTGCAGATCCGAGCCGCCGGAGTTGGACGTGCGGCACAGCACGACGATGCCGCGGTCTTTCCAGGCAAGGTAGGGCTCGACCGAATCCAGGCCCATGTACGGATTGACCGTCACCGCGTCGGCTTGATAGCGCTCGTAGGCTTCGCGCGCGTAGTTCTCGGCCGTGGAGCCGATGTCGCCGCGCTTGGCGTCGAGCACGAGCGGCATATCGGGGTAGGTGGCGCGGATGTGGCGGCACAGCGCCTCGAGCTGTTCTTCGGCGCGGTGCGCGGCGAAGTAGGCGATCTGCGGCTTGAAGCTGCTGGCATAAGGCGCCGTGGCGTCGACGATGCCGCGGCAGAATTCGAAAATCGCGTCGGGCCTGCCCTGCAGTTCGGCGGGAAAGCGCTGCGGATCGGGGTCCAGGCCCACCTGCAGCAGCGAGCCGCTGGCGGCCCAGGCGTTTTGGAGTTTTTTCAGGAACGTCATCGAGGAAAGGCTTAGTGCAGCTTGACGCGGGGTTGCGTACGCCGCATCAAGAGGCGCGCCAGCGCCAGAACGGCCGTGCGCCAGAACCCGAGCACCGCGCGGTGGTGCATCAGGTGCAGGCTCATGTACATCCAGCGCGCCAGTGTACCGCTTACAAAAAGCCCCCGCCCGCTGAGCTTGCCCATCAGGCTGCCCACGCCGGCCTCGCGGCCCAGCGACACCAGGGAGCCGTTGTCGCGGTAAACGTAAGGCGCATCGTCCTGGTCCTGGTCCTCGTCTTCGCCTTGGACGCGGGCCAGGATCCTGCCGGCCAGGTAGTCGGCCTGCTGGTGCGCGGCCTGCGCCCGGGCCGGCACGTTCTTGCCTTCTCCCCACGGTACCGCGCAGCAGTCGCCCAGGGCCAGGATGTGCGGATCGGGGCTTTGCAGTTGTGCGTTGACTTCGAGCTGGCCCAGGCGGTTCAGCGGCAGGCCCAGGGTGGCCAGCACGGGTGGCCCCTGGATGCCCGCGGCCCATACGCACAGATCGGCGGGAAAGGCCCGGCCGTCTACCGTGCGCACTTCGGTGGGCGCGATTTCCGCAACCCGGCATTGCGTCTCGACCTGGATGCCCAGCGCATTGAGCCGGATATGGGCGGCGCGCGAAATTTTTTCCGACAAGGGCGACAGGATGCGCGGCGCGCCTTCGACCAGGGTGATCGCCAAGTCCCGATCGGGATCGAAGTTCCTGAGCCCATAGGCGCTGACCACGTGGCTGGCCTCGCGCAATTCCACTGCCAGCTCCACCCCCGTGGCGCCGCCGCCCACGATGACCAGACGCAGATGTGCCTGCGGGTCGTGCTCCCTGGCCTGGTCGACCTGGGCCATGTTCTTGAGCATGGTCAGGCGGAAAGCCTCGGCCGCATCGGTGGAATCCAGCGTGACGGCGTATTGCGCCGCGCCGGGCGTATTGAAGAAGTTGGAGATGCTGCCCAGGGCCAGCACCAGCGTGTCGTAGCGCAGCTCGCGTTCGGGCAATATGGTCTGCCCGCCGGCATCGACGACTTTGCCGACGCGGATCGTGCGCCGTTCGCGGTCAACGGCCAGCAGTTCGCCCCGGGCGAAGGTAAAGCCGCGCATATGCGCCAGCATCAGATAGGACAGGCCCTCCTGGTGGATGTCCAGGGTGCCGGCGGCCACCTCGTGCAGCGACGGCTTCCAGATGTGGAAGGGGCTGCTGTCGACCAGCGTGACCTTGTCCTGGCCCAGCACATGGCCCAGCCGCGCGGCCAGTTCCAATCCGCCGGCGCCGCCACCCACGATCACGATGCGGGGCGTGCCGGATGAGGTGGGGAAATCCATGTTCTCTCCTCGATTCATGCGGTTCGCGGTGCATGCCCGCGTGGGGATGGACGGGTCAGTGCTGCGCGGCTTCTTGCGTACCATATTGCCGGCTGAAGGGGCGACTGAAGCGCAAGGCGAATTGGCGCGTGAACACGGCGCCGAAAAAGAAGATCTGCGCCGAGTAGTAGATCCACAGCATCAGCGCGATCAGCGAGCCCGCCGCGCCATAGGCCGACACGGCGCCGCCCTGGCTCAGGTAAAAGCCGATGCCCCACTTGCCCACCAGGAAGAGCGCGGCGGTGACAATGGAGCCCGGTATCACATCCAGCCAGGCAATCTGCAGGCTGGGCAGCAGCTTGAACACCACCGCGAAGAGCGCCGTGACCAGGCCGAACGAGAAAATGTTCGACAGCCATCTGGCTATCATCACCAAGGTGTCCTGGCTCCATATGCTGCCGTAATAGCGCTGCGCCGCGCCTAGCACCCCGTTCAGCGCCAACGACAGCAGCAGGAACATCGCCAGCACCAGCACCAGTCCGAACGAAGCCATCCGGCTTTGCACCATGCCGTGCAGCGCGCTCTTGGCCTTGTGCTTCACCTCCCACAGTTCGTCCAGGCTGGCCTTCAGTTCCGTGAAGGCCGTGGTGGCGGAAAAGAGCAGTATGCAGATCGACAGCAGGGCGGCGATCCAGCCGCTGTTCGATTCGTGGGCGCTGGCCAGCACGGTCTGGATGACGTCCGCGCCGCGCTGGCCCATCAGGCCGCGCACCTGCTCGAACAGCTCGGATCGCACCGCCGCCTCGCCGAAGAAGAAGCCGGCCACGGCGATCACCAGGATCAGCATGGGGGCCAGCGAGAACACCATGTACAGCGCCAGCGCGGCCCCTTTGCTGGCGGCGCGGTGACGGACCCATTCCCGCGCGCAGTCTGCCATCATTGCGCCGAGCTCGGTGGGACGGGGTAGGCGAAAGTGCGACATGGCGGACATTGGGCGATTCCGGAAGTCTGTAGTTGCGCCTATTGTAGGGGGCATGCGCTGCGGCGCATCGAGGCCGAGCACAAATCGTTCGCCCATGAAAAAACCCTCGGGGCGTGAGATTCACAACCCGAGGGTTTTGCCTGGACGGGGCAGGCTGTGCGTCTGCCCTGACAGCGCGGGAGGACTTGCTTAGAAGTCCATGCCGCCCATGCCACCCATGCCGCCGCCGGGCATGGCGGGAGCAGCGGGCTTGTCTTCGACCAGTTCGACCACGGCGGCTTCGGCGGTCAGCAGCAGGCTGGCGACGGAAGCGGCGTTCTGCAGAGCGGTGCGGGTGACCTTGGTCGGGTCCAGCACGCCTTGCTCGACCAGGTCGACGTACTGGCCGGTCGCGGCGTTGTAGCCGTAGTTGCCCTTGCCGTTGAGCACGTTGTTCACCACCACGCTGGCTTCTTCGCCGGCGTTGGTGACGATGGTGCGCAGCGGCTCTTCGACAGCGCGCAGGATCAGCTTGATGCCGGCGTTCTGGTCGGGGGTGTCGCCTTGCAGGCCGGAGATGGCTTGCTTGGCGCGCAGCAGGGCTACGCCGCCGCCAGCCACAACGCCTTCTTCCACCGCGGCACGCGTGGCGTGCAGGGCGTCTTCGACGCGGGCCTTCTTTTCCTTCATTTCGACTTCGGTGGCAGCACCGACGCGGATCACGGCAACGCCGCCGGCCAGCTTGGCCACGCGTTCCTGCAGCTTCTCGCGGTCGTAGTCGGAGGTGGCTTCCTCGATCTGCACGCGCACTTGCTTGACGCGGGCTTCGATGTCCTTGGCTTCGCCGGCGCCGTCGATGATGGTGG
>CALGFL010000134.1 GCA_937881145.1 uncultured Bordetella sp. | reverse complement strand
ATCGTCGTGCGCGAAGAGGCCGTGCTGTGCGGCGTGCTCTGGTTCGACGCGGTGATGCGATGCGTGGACCCGCGCATCGAAGTGCGATGGGGCTATCGCGAGGGCGACCTGATGGCCGCCGATACGGTCGTGTGCTCGTTGCGCGGGCCAGCGCGTTCGCTACTGACCGCCGAGCGCAATGCATTGAATTTCCTGCAGCTGCTGTCGGGCGTGGCGAGCGTGACGCGCCGTTACGTCGACAGGATCGCGCACACCGCTACTCGTGTCCTGGACACGCGCAAGACCTTGCCCGGCCTTCGTCTTGCGCAGAAGTACGCGGTGCGCGTGGGCGGCGGCGCGAACCAGCGCCTGGCGCTCTACGACGGCATCCTGATCAAGGAAAACCACATTGCAGCGGCGGGCGGCGTGGGGCAGGCGCTGGCCGCGGCGCTCGCGCTCGATGCAGGCATGCCGATCCAGATCGAAGTCGAAACGCTGGCGCAGCTTGAAACGGCGCTTGCGCACGGCGCGACATCGGTGCTGCTGGATAATTTTTCGTTTGACATGATGCGCGACGCCGTCAAGTGCGCGCAGGGCCGTGCGGTGCTCGAAGTCTCGGGCGGGGTGAGCTTCGAAACCGTGCGCACAATCGCGGAAACGGGCGTGGACCGGGTGTCCATCGGCGCGCTGACCAAAGACGTGCGCGCGACCGACTTTTCCATGCGTATTGTCTAGCAGCGCATGCGGCCGGGTGCAAGCACGGTCGGCAACGCTTTGGGCTGGGCATCCGGCCAGTCGCGGCTGTAGTGCAGGCCGCGGCTTTCGCGGCGCGAGCGCGCGCTTTGCACGATCAGCGCGGCGACTTCCACGAGGTTGCGCAGTTCGAGCAGGTCGCGGGTGATGCGGAAATTCGCGTAGTAATCGAGGATTTCGTCGCGCAGGAGCGCCAGGCGGTGCTGCGCCCGTTCGAGGCGCTTGTCGGTGCGCACGATGCCGACATAGTTCCACATCAGGCGGCGCAGTTCGTCCCAGTTGTGCGCGACCACGACCTGCTCGTCGGAGTCCGATACGCGGCTTTCATCCCAGTCCGGCAGCGCCGATTGCGTGCCGGCGCCGGGGCCGGCTGCCTGGATTGCCGCAGCGGCCGAACGGCCGCTCACCAGGCACTCCAGCAGCGAGTTGCTCGCGAGCCGGTTGGCGCCGTGCAGGCCGGTGCACGCGGTTTCGCCGACCGCATAAAGACCCGCGAGGTCGGTGCGGCCGGCAAGATCGGTGACGACGCCGCCGCAGGTGTAGTGCGCAGCGGGCACGACGGGAATCGGCTCTTTGGTGATGTCGATGCCGAATTGGCGGCAGCGCGCAAGAATGGCCGGGAAATGCTCTTGCAGGAATTGCGGCGGTTGATGGCTGATGTCCAGATGGACACAGTCGATGCCGCGTTTCTTGATTTCGAAGTCGATTGCACGGGCGACGATGTCGCGCGGCGCGAGTTCGGCGCGGGCATCGTGCGCGGGCATGAAGCGCGTGCCGTCGGGCAGGCGCAGGATGCCGCCTTCGCCGCGCACGGCTTCCGAAATCAGGAACGATTTGGCGTGCGGATGGAACAGGCTGGTGGGATGGAACTGGATGAATTCCATGTTCGCTACGCGGCAGCCGGCGCGCCAGGCCATGGCAATGCCGTCGCCGGTGGCGGTATCCGGGTTCGTCGTGTAGAGATATACCTTGCCCGCTCCGCCCGTGGCTAGCACTGTGTGCGCTGCCTGGATCGTCGCCGTGCGGTCGTTCTGCAGATCGAGCGTATACAGGCCGTGGCAGCGCCGTTCAGGCAGACCGAGCTTGCTGGATGTGATGAGGTCGATCGCGTGATGGTCTTCGAGAATCGTGATGTTCGGATGCGCGCGCGCGCGTTCGAGCAGCGTCTGCACTACGGCGTGGCCGGTGGTATCGGCGGCGTGGATGATGCGGCGGTGGCTGTGGCCGCCTTCGCGCGTTAGGTGAAAGCCGAGCTCGGCGGCGGCGTCTTTCGTGAACGGCACGCCCTGGGCGATCAGCCATTCGATGGCCTGGCGGCCGTGCTCGACGATATAGCGTGTCGCCGCCTCGTCGCATAGGCCGCCGCCTGCCACGAGCGTGTCATGGACGTGGTTTTCCACGCTGTCGGCCGAGTCCAGCACCGCGGCGATGCCGCCCTGGGCGCGATCGCTCGCGCTTTCTTCCAACGCGCGCTTGGCGATGACCGCCACGCGATGCCTGTCGGCCAGATTGAGCGCGACGCTCAGGCCTGCCAGGCCACTACCGACGATTGCCGTATCGAAATACATGCTTGTGCTTCTCCGTCGTTCTCAAACGGCCGCGACGCGACCTGCCGGACCGCCGCGCGCCACTCGGCCGAAGAACCAGCCCAGGCAGGCGCAGCCGGCCATGACGGTGGTCAGGGGCAGGGCGCTGTCGATCTGCCAGAGGCTGATGGCGGTGCTGGCCAGGGCGGCGCAGGAATACTGCAGCGTGCCCAGGACGGCCGAGGCCGCGCCCAGGCGGCGTCCCTGTTCGGACAGGGCCAGCGCTGCCGAGTTGGGGTTCACGAAACCGTTGCTGAACATGTAGACCTGGATGTAGGCCATGGCCAGCCATAAGGAGATGACTCCGGACAGCGCCATGGCAAGGCCCGCCAGGGCAGCCAGGGCCAGGGCGACCAGGGCACGGCGTTGCAGCACCAGAGAGGAGTGGCGCCGCAGCAGCAAGGCGCTCAGCTGCGCGCCGATGATCAGGACCGCCGCATTGCTGCCGAAGAACAGGCCGTAGTGCTGGACGGCGACGCCGTAGACCTGGATGAACAGGTGCGGCGAAGCGGCGATGTAGGCGAACATGCCGGCCTGGCTCAGCCCGCCGGCGAGCGAGTGCGCCATGAAGCCGCGGTGCTTGAGCAGGGCGCGGTAATTGGCGAGGATGATGCGCCAGTTCAGAGACAGGATGTTTTCGGGCGCCAGCGATTCGCGCATGACGAGGATCACGGCCAGGAGCAGCGCCAGTCCCAGGGCCGCCATGGCCCAGAACAGGCTGCGCCAGCCCAGGCCTACGAGTTGGCCGCCGGCCAAGGGCGCAAGAATCGGAGCCAGGCCCATGACCAGCATCATCATCGACAGGGCGCGGGCCGCGCCTTGCGTGGCGTAGTGATCGCGCACGACCGCGCGAGGCACTACCATGCCGGCCGCGGCCCCCAGCGCCTGCAGCACGCGGCAGGCGAGCAGGACGTGGACGTCGCCGGCCAGGGCGCAGCCGATCGAAGACAAGGTATAGAGCGCCAACCCGCCTATGAGGGGCCGCTTGCGGCCGTAGCGGTCGGCAAGCGAGCCGTACACCATCTGGGACAGCGCCAGGCCGACGAGATAGATGGCCAGCGTGCGCTCGATCTCGCCCAGCGTCGTGTGCAGCCCTTCGGCCATGGCCGGAAAGGCAGGAAGATACATGTCGGTGGAAAACGGGCCGATCGCGGTCAGCGCGCCCATCAGGATCAACCAGCCGGGCAACCTTCGGGGCAGGGATTCGGACGACGACATGAGAAACAGGCGGGAGAGGCGCGGTCTGCGGCCAGGAAGGGGCTGGCCGCGGCAAGCGCCGGAAGGCGGGCCAGCCAAGGGCCGAACCAGACAATGTATCACGCGGCAAATGCATGCGGTTGCAATCAAATTCCGATAAAGTCGCCGAGTTCGATCATCAGGGAGTACGTACGTGAACCCTTTGTTGTCCGCAGTGGATCGGAAACTGAAGGCCGTAACGCAGACACCGGTCCAGTTGGTGATGCCCGATGGCACTGCTTTGGGAGCTTCCGATCCGCGCGTGAAGTTCATCATGCGCGACAAAAAGTCGCTGATTCATCTGGCTGAAGGCTCGGTCGGCGTGCTGGGTCAGGATTACGTCGAAGGTCTGGTCGATATCGAAGGCTCCATGCGCGATGTCATGGCGGCCGCGGCGCAGATGCTGCCGGATTCGCCCATCGACGCGGCGCGCACCGGTCGGCTGACCGAGCTCGTGCGCAAACTCATTTCCATCTGGCGCCACTCCGTCGAGCGCGACGCCAAGCAGATCGAGTTCCACTACGACCTTTCCGAGTCTTTCTACGCCTTGTGGCAGGATCCGCGCCGGGTCTATTCCTGCGCCTACTACCGCGAGCCGGGCATGAACCTGGCGCAGGCCCAGGAAGCCAAGATCGATCACATCTGCCGCAAGCTGCGCCTGCGTCCGGGCGAGCGTTTCCTGGATATCGGCGCCGGCTGGGGCGGCCTTCTGCTGTGGGCCGCCGAGAATTACGGCGTCGACGCCACGGGCATCACGCTGTCGCGCAACCAGCACGCGCACGTCACCCGCCTGATCGAGGAAAAAGGCCTGTCGGGCCGGGTGCGCATGGAGCTGCTGGACTATCGCAAGCTCGACGAGTCGCAGCCTTACGACAAGATTTCGTCGGTGGGCATGTTCGAGCATGTGGGCCGCGCCCAACTGCCCGAGTACTTTGCCAAGCTGCGCCGCCTGCTCAAGCCCAGCGGCCTCATCCTGAACCATGGCATTACCGCCGGGGGCGTCTACAACGCCGAACTGGGCAACGGCATGGGCGAGTTCATCGACAAATACATTTTCCCGGGCGGCGAGCTGACGCACGCGAGCAATGTGCTGGAAGCCGTGGCTCTGGGCGGCCTGGAAACGGTCGATATGGAAAACCTGCGCCCGCACTATGCCCGCACGCTGTGGGCCTGGAGCGATGGCCTGGAGGCGCAGCTCGACCGCGCCGCCGAGATCCTCACGCACGACAAGGGCGAGCAGGGCATGAAGTCGCTGCGCGCCTACCGCCTGTACTTGGCCGGCTGCGCCATGGGCTTCGAGCATGGCTGGATCTCGCTGCACCAGTTCCTGCTGGCGCCGCTGGCCACGGGCCGTTCCGACGAGCTCGACAATCCGGCCGAT
The DNA here is from genome assembly GCA_937881145.1 of uncultured Bordetella sp. Taxonomy (GTDB): domain Bacteria; phylum Pseudomonadota; class Gammaproteobacteria; order Burkholderiales; family Burkholderiaceae_B; genus Bordetella. Next base: position 2,598 of record CALGFL010000134.1, on the reverse strand, counting down.
CTTGGCTACCCCTGGCGCCGCGACTATATCTACGACGGTGGGCAGAAGGCCTGATTTCGCTTCATCTACGTTAATCGGGCGCATCACCGGCTGGCCGCTGGCTACAATTCGCCGATGTCCAGCCGCCGCACACCCACCGAACAAGACCAGCCCACGTTGTCCGAAGCGGACGGCGTGCGCTATTTGCACTTCAACACCGAGTGGGTGCAGGGGGCGATGCGCATCGCCGATCCGGCCGCTCTGGTGCTGGAATACACGGCCCAGATGATGGCCTGGCTGCTGTTCCTGGCCCCGCCGCGCGAGGCGCCCATCGGCATACTTGGCCTGGGGGCCGGGTCGCTGGCGCGTTTCTGCCTGAAGCACACGCGCAGCGATCTCCAGATCGTCGAATGGAACCCCAGCGTCACGGCCGCATGCCAGACTTTCTTTCGTCTGCCGCCCTCGCCGCGGATGGACATCCATCACCTGGACGCGCAACTGTGGGTGTCGGACCCGCTGAACGCGGGCAAGTGTCCCGTGCTCATGGTGGATTTGTACGACGCACAGGCGCGCGGGCCGGTGCGCGATTCGGTGGCCTTTTACCGCGCCTGCCGGCGGGTGCTCGGCGAGGCGGGTGTGCTGGTCGTGAACCTGTTCGGCCGGCACGAGAGTTTCAGCCGCAATATCGACAATCTCTCCGCCGCGTTCGACGATCGCGTGATCATGTTGCCCGAGATCGACGAAGGCAACATGATCGTGCTGGCGTTCAGCGGCCCGCCCCTGGCCGTGACGCCGGCGCAGCTGCTCGAGCGCGCCGAGCAGGTGCAGGCCGAATACGGCCTGCCGGCGCAGCGCTGGGCACGAGCCTTGCTGGGCCACGCCGTGCAAGGCATGCTGTATCTCTAATAATCTGCAAGGAGACATCCATGTCCAACCTCTATGCCGTGCTCGAGAGCGGTTTTCCCGTCGATCGCAAAGGCGTTGCCATCGAGACGCCCGAACATTGCTACACCTGGGACGACGTGGATCGCGCCAGCGCATGCCTGGCCAATTTGCTGGCCGCGCTGGATCTGCCGGCCGGCGCGCGCGTGGCCGTGCAGGTGGAAAAATCGCCCGAAGCGCTGCTGCTTTACCTGGCCACCTTGCGCGCCGGGCTGGTCTACCTGCCCCTGAACACCGCCTACCGCGAATCGGAGATCGAGTATTTCCTGGGTAACGCCGAGCCGGATGTGGTCGTGTGCACACCGCAGAACGAGCCCTGGGTCGAGCGCATCGCGCGCGCCGCGGGCGTGCGGCATATCTACACCCTGGGCGACAAGCGCACGGGCACGCTGCTGCAGGCGGCGGCCGGCATGCCGCAGACTTTCCGCACCGCTACGCGAAAGCCGGACGATCTGGCGGTGATTCTCTATACCTCGGGCACGACCGGGCGCAGCAAGGGCGCCATGCTTACGCACGGCAATATGGCGTCGAACGCGCTGACGCTGCGCGAATACTGGGGCTGGCGCAGCAGCGACGTGCTGCTGCACATGCTGCCCATCTTTCATATACATGGCCTGTTCGTGGCCTCGCACGGCGCCATGCTCGCGGGCGCGCGCATGATCTGGCTGCCCAAGCTGGACGTGGACCAGGCGCTGCACTACCTGCCGCGCAGCACGGTGATGATGGGCGTGCCGACCTACTACGTGAGGCTGCTGGCCGACGCGCGCTTCGGCCGCGGCGCGTGCCGCAATATGCGCCTGTTCATCTCGGGCTCGGCGCCGCTTTTGATGGAAACCTTCAACGCGTTTCGCGAGCGCAGCGGCCACACCATACTCGAGCGCTACGGCATGAGCGAGACCGTGATGCTCACGTCCAACCCTTATCATGCAGGCGACGGCGAGCGCCTGGGCGGCACGGTGGGCAAGCCCTTGCCGGGCGTGGGCCTGCGCGTGGTCGACGATGCCGGGCGGGCATTGGCCGCGGGGGAGATCGGCAATATCCAGGTGCGCGGCCCCAATGTGTTTTCTGGCTATTGGCGCATGCCCGAGAAGACGCGCGAGGAATTCACCGCCGACGGCTGGTTCAAGACCGGCGACGTGGGCCGCTGCGGCGGCGTATCGGGCGGGCGCCAGGTGCCGGACGACTACGTGTCCATCGTGGGGCGCAGCAAGGACCTGATCATTTCGGGCGGCTACAACGTCTACCCCAAGGAGATCGAGGGTTTCATCGACGACATGCCTGGCGTGGCCGAGTCGGCCGTGATCGGTGTGCCGCATCCCGACTTCGGCGAGGCGGTGGTGGCGGTGGTGGTGCCCAAGCCGGACGCCAGCCTCGACACGCAGGCCATGTTGGCGGGGCTTAAGGAAGGCATCGCCAACTTCAAGGTGCCCAAGCGTATTCATATCGCCGCGGAACTGCCGCGCAACACCATGGGCAAGGTGCAGAAGAACGTCCTGCGCGAGACCTACAAGACTTTGTGACGAGGCCATGATCTGCACGTCTCGCTTCTTGCGCATCTGGCGTCTGCTGTTGGCGGCGCTGGCGCTGGTCTGGGCGGTCGCGCCGGCCGCGCAGGCCGCGCAGGCCGCGCAGGCCGCGCAGGCGCCGCGTCGGCCGCCGGCGCGGCCGCCCGCTGCA
>CALGFL010000133.1 GCA_937881145.1 uncultured Bordetella sp. | reverse complement strand
ACGCCGAAATGTTCTTGCGGCAGGCTGGCGTCTTTCTGCTTGCCGAGCACGCCGCGGTCGATGTCGAGAATGGCCGAGGCCGGGTCGTCCAGCAGCGGCTTGACCGCGCCGTTGAGCAGGCCGAATTGCGTGAGCAGCTCGCGCATATGCTGCGCGCCGCCGCCGGAGGCGGCCTGGTAGGTCATGGAGGTCATCCACTCGACCAGGTCGTTGTTGAACAGGCCCGCCAGGCCCATGAGCATGCAGCTGACGGTGCAGTTGCCGCCGATGAAGTTGCGTACGCCGCGCTTGAGCGCCGCGTCGATCACCGGACGGTTGACCGGGTCGAGCACGATGATGGCGTCGTCGGCCATGCGCAGCGTGCTGGCGGCGTCGATCCACAGGCCGTTCCAGCCGGCGTTGCGCAGCTTGCCGTAGACCCCGGTGGTGTAGTCGCCGCCCTGGGCGGTGACGATGACGGGCAGTTTTTTGAGCGCTTCGATGTCGTAGGCGTCTTGCAGGGGGCCGGCGCCCTCCGCCCAGGCCGGCGCTTTGCCGCCGGCGTTGCTGGTGGAGAAGAACACGGGTTCGAAGTGGGCGAAGTCATTTTCTTCGCGCATGCGCTGCATGAGCACGGAACCGACCATGCCGCGCCAGCCTACGAGGCCTACTGCTTGCTTCATTTGGAAGAGCTCTTAGAAAAAATTGGAAAAGTGACCCCGTGCCGCGCCCTCGGTCGGGCCGGCCGTCATGAAGGTGTACACCTTGTGACGATTTGATTGCCCAGGGTTTTCCCGACTTTATCAGAAAGTCGGGGCGGTTGCTGCACTGCACACCGGGATCGGAAAAATTTCCGGCCCGGTGTTGCCGATCGGACTCAGGCCAGCGCCTTGAGGACGGCGTCGCCCATCTGGGACGTGGACACTTTGGTGGTGCCCGCCTCGAAAATATCGGCGGTGCGCAGGCCTTGCGACAGCACCTTGCGCACGGCGGCTTCGATGCGATCGGCCTGGGCGGCCTCGTTCAGCGAATAGCGCAGCAGCATGGCGGCCGACAGGATGGTGGCCAGCGGGTTGGCGATGCCCTTGCCGGCGATGTCCGGCGCCGAGCCGTGGCTGGGCTCGTACAGGCCCTGCGACGATTCGTTCAACGAAGCCGAGGGCAGCATGCCGATGGAACCGGTGAGCATGGCGGCTTCGTCGGACAAGATGTCGCCGAAGATATTGCCGGTGACGATCACGTCGAAATTCTTGGGCGCGCGCACCAGCTGCATGGCAGCGTTGTCGACGTACATGTGCGAGAGCTCGACGTCGGGATAATCGCGCGCGACTTCGATGACGATGTCGCGCCAGAATTGCGAGGTTTCCAGCACATTGGCCTTGTCGACGCTACACAGCTTCTTGCAGCGCTTGCGGGCGGTTTCGAAGCCGACGCGGGCGATGCGGCGCACTTCGGGCTCGGTGTAGCGCATGGTGTCGTAGCCCTCTTTCTCGCCCTCGAAGGCGCCATCGGGGGACTGGCGCGTGCCGCGCGGCGTGCCGAAGTAGATGTCGCCGGTGAGCTCGCGGATGATGAGGATGTCCAGGCCCGAGACGATCTCGGGCTTGAGCGAGGAGGCGTTGGCCAGTTCGGGATAGAGGATGGCAGGACGCAGGTTGGCGAAGAGGCCGAGGTTCTTGCGCAGGCCGAGGATGGCCTGCTCGGGGCGGAATTCGCGCGGCAGGGCATCGTATTTCCAGTCGCCGACGGCGCCGAAGAGGATGGCGCGCGACTGCTTGGCCAGCTCGAGCGTGGCGGGGGGCAGCGGATGCTCGAACTGGTCGAAGGCGGCGCCGCCTACCGGAGCCTGCCTGAGTTCGAGCGGCAGGTTCAGGGCCTTGAGGACGCGGATGGCTTGTTCGGTGATTTCGGGGCCGATGCCGTCGCCGGGGAGGACTGCGATTTGATGGGTGGTCATGGTTTGGAGGGTAGGCTCTATTGAGTTCTTGAGACGCCGAGGCTGCCCTGCGCCATTCCGATGCTCGCCCGGTGGGCTGCGCTTCGGATTGCTCCGGGGTCCTCGGCTCGGGTCAAGGGCACGCGAATCCAGTCAATGGCACCGGATCGGTTCTATTGCAATCAGCGGCCGATCACGGGCTGGCCTTCCAGCCAGGGGTGCCTGGCCAGGCGCTCGGCTTCGAAGGCGCGGATCTTGTCGGCGTGCTCCAGGGTCAGGCCGATGTCGTCCAGGCCGTTGACCAGGCAGTGCTTGCGGAAAGGCTCGATGTCGAAGGGCATGGCCTGGCCGCCGGGCGTGCGCACGACCTGCTCGGGCAGGTCGATGGTGAGCTTGTAGCCGGGGAAGGCCTTGACTTCGTCGAACAGCTTGGCGACTTCGAACTCCGACAGGATGATGGGCAGCAGGCCGTTCTTGAAGCAGTTGTTGAAAAAGATGTCGGCGTAGGACGGCGCGATGATGGCTCGAAAACCGTACTGCTCGAGCGCCCAGGGTGCGTGTTCGCGGCTGGAGCCGCAGCCGAAGTTCTTGCGCGCCAGCAGGATGGAGGCGCCCTGGTAGCGCGCCTGGTTGAGCACGAAGTCGGGGTTGATCGGACGCTTGCTGTTGTCCATGCCCGGCTCGCCGTGGTCGAGGTAGCGCAGTTCGTCGAACAGGTTGGGGCCGAAGCCGGTGCGCTTGATCGATTTGAGGAATTGCTTGGGGATGATGAGGTCGGTGTCGACGTTTTCGCGGTCGAGCGGCGCCACCAGGCCTTGATGAGTGGTGAATGCTTGCATGATTCTTGATCCTGACGGAGGTGTTAGCGCAGCGCGCGCACGTCGACGAAGTGGCCGGCCACGGCGGCGGCGGCGGCCATGGCAGGGCTCATCAGATGGGTACGGCCGCCCTGCCCTTGGCGGCCCTCGAAGTTGCGGTTCGAGGTGGACGCGCAGCGCTGGCCCGGTTCGAGGCGGTCGGCGTTCATGGCCAAGCACATGGAGCAGCCCGGATCGCGCCACTGGAAGCCTGCGGCGATGAAGATCTTGTCCAGGCCTTCGCGTTCGGCCTGCTGCTTGACCAGGCCCGAGCCCGGCACGACCAGGGCCTCTTTGACGTTGGCAGCCACGCGGCGGCCGCGCGCGACGGCGGCGGCGGCGCGCAGGTCTTCGATGCGCGAGTTGGTGCAGGAGCCGATGAAGACGCGGTCGATGCGGATGTCGGTGAGCGGCGTATTGGGCGTGAGGCCCATGTATTGCAGGGCGCGCTCCATGCCGCTGCGGCGCACGTCGTCTTTTTCGCGGTCGGGATCGGGCACGCGGCCGTCCACGGGCAGCACCATTTCGGGCGAGGTGCCCCAGGTGACCTGCGGCTTGATCTGGCGCGCGTCGACCTCGACCACGCGGTCGAAGCTGGCGCCAGGGTCGCTGTGCAGGGTGCGCCAATAGGCCACGGCCTGGTCCCACAGCACGCCGGCGGGCGCGAAGGGGCGGCCCTTGAAGTATTCGATGGTCTTGTCGTCGACTGCCACCATGCCCGAGCGCGCACCGGCTTCGATGGCCATGTTGCAGACGGTCATGCGGCCTTCGACCGACAGCGCGCGGATGGTGCTGCCGGCGAATTCGATGGCGTAGCCCGTGCCCCCCGCGGTGCCGATGATGCCGATGATGTGCAGCACCACGTCCTTGGCGGTGCAGCCAAAGGGCAGTTCGCCTTCGACCTGGATG
>CALGFL010000132.1 GCA_937881145.1 uncultured Bordetella sp. | reverse complement strand
CGCCGAAAAGCCCGTCAAGATCGGCGGTACCGCCGGTCCGCACGCCGAGATCATGGAAGGGGTCAAGCAGGAGGCTGCCAAGCAGGGCCTGAATATCCAGATCGTGGAATTCAGCGATTACGTGCAGCCCAATGCCGCGCTGGCCGCGGGCGACCTGGACGCCAACAGCTACCAGCACCAGCCTTATCTGGACAACGTCAACGCCGACCGCCACTACAACCTGGTGAGCGTGGGCAAGACGGTGATCTTCCCCATCGGCATCTACAGCAAGAAGTACAAGAGCCTGAAGGATCTGCCCGTGGGCGCCAGGATCGGCCTGCCCAACGATCCCACCAACGGCGGCCGCGTGCTGCTCCTGCTGCAGAACCTGGGCCTGATCAAGGTCGATCCCAAGGCCGGCCTGAAGGCCACGCCGCTGGACGTGACCGACAACCCCAGGAAGTTCAAGTTCATCGAGATTGACGCCGCCCAACTGCCGCGCTCGCTGGACGACACCGCCGCCTCGGCCATCAACACCAACTTCGCCGTCTCGGCCGGCCTGGATCCCAAGAAGGACGCCATCGCCCAGGAGTCGCCCGATTCGCCCTATGCCAACGTGCTGGTGGTACGCGCGGCCGACAAGGACTCGCCCCAGGTCAGGGCTTTGGTCGCGGCCTATCACAGCCCGGCCGTGAAGCAGTTCATCGAGACCAAGTACAAAGGCTCCGTCGTCCCTGCTTTCTGACCAGCGCTTTTGCATCGACAAGGCCGCGTCGAGCGGCCTTTTTCATTGCGCCTCGCCGCGCGCGCTCACGTGCCGAGACTGGCACGCAAGGCTTGCAGAAACGCCTCGCTCGTCGGGTTCAGATGCGCGTTGGCGCGACGGATGACGCTTAGTTGACGCCGGATCATCAGGCGTTCGACGGGAAGCGCCGCCAGTGTGCCCTCGTGCAACTCCCTGACGATGCTGATGCGCGGCAGCCATGCAATGCCGCCGCCATACATCACGGCCTGCTTCAAGGCCTCGGTATTGCCGAATTCCATGACACTGCCTTGCCGGATGCCGTTGGCCTCGAGCAGGTCGGCAATGAGTTCGCGCGTGCCCGAACCGCGCTCGCGCATCAGCAGAGGCTGGCCGTCGATGTCGGTCGCCATGGCTTGCTTCTTTTGCAGCAGTTCATGGTTCGGCGCCACCACGGGCACGAGATCGTCCTGCTGGAACGGCTCGGCCACCAGGCCGCCGACGTGCAAGGGGCCTTCGATGAAGCCGAGCGTGAAGCGCATGTCCGCGACCCCTTGGGAAATCTGCTCGGTATTGCCGACGAACAGGGTGATGCGCACGTCCGGATTGTCGCGGCGAAAAGTGGCCAGGCGCTGGGGCAGGACATAGGTGCCGTTCGTGTTGCTGGCGCCGATCGACAGATGGCCCATGCGCGCATCGGCGATTTCCTGCATCGCGGACTGGGCCGTGCGTGCGATGTCGAACAGCCGCGCCGCGTATTCCTGCAGCACTTCGCCGGCATGGGTCATGCGCATGCCGCGCGGCAGGCGGTCGAACAGCGTCACGCCCAGGCGCGCCTCGAAATCCTTGATCTCGCGGGACAAGGCGGGCTGCGAAATATGCAGCCGCTGCGCCGCGGCGGAGATGCTGCCGGTCTCGGCAATCGCGGTGAAGATGGCCAGGTGGTGGAGGTTCATATGCATTTTTTATATGAGTGCCATCATATAATTGTATTTTATTTATATATAACCGACGGTCATAATTCGTTCCATCTTTAAGCACGGGCGCGGGGCAGGATTTTTGCGCCGCCAACGAATTTGAAAAGGATTTCCGTCATGAGCCGTCTACCTCTGCGAGCCAACGCGACAGGCTTGTTGTTATCCGTGGGCGTGGCCTGCGTCGCGCTCTGGCTCGGGCACATGGAGCCCGTGATCGGCGGCCCGGTATTCGGCATCATCCTGGGCATTCTGGTGCGCGCGTTCTTTGCCCCGAACGAGCATTTCAACCCGGGCATCGGCTTCGCATCGAAGTACGTCTTGCAGTGGTCGATCATCGCGCTGGGCGCGGGCCTGAGTCTCGCGCAGGTCGCGCACACCGGCCTGGATTCGCTGGCCGTCACGGTCGTGACCATCTCGGTCGCCGGCCTTTCCGCGTGGGGCCTGGGACGCTTTCTGGGCGTGGGCGGCAAGCTCAAGCTGCTGATCGGCGTGGGCACCGCAATCTGCGGCGGCTCGGCGATCGCCGCGATCACGCCCATCATCAAGCCCGACCAGCACGAAACCGCGTTCTCGATCTCGACGATCTTCCTCTTCAACATCGTCGCCGTGCTGCTGTTTCCCGCGCTGGGCCACATGCTGCATCTGTCCGACGCGGGCTTCGGCATGTGGGCGGGTACCGCGATCAACGACACATCGTCGGTCGTGGCCGCCGGCTACAGCTACAGCACGGCCGCCGGCGACTTCGCCACCATCGTCAAACTGACGCGCGCCACGCTCATCATCCCGATCTGCCTGGTGCTGGTCGTCATCGTCGCCTATCGCGAAAAGCGCGACGGCAAGAGCAACTTCAAGCTCTCGCGCGTGTTTCCCTGGTTCATCCTGTGGTTCCTGGTCGCCTCGGCCCTGCGCACCGCGGGGGCGCTTCCGGCCAGCGTGCTGCCCATCATTCACGACGCAGCCGAAGTCATGATCGTCGTCGCACTGACCGCGATCGGCCTGTCGTCCAACCTGAGGCGCATGGCGCAGACCGGCGTGCGCCCGATCCTGCTGGGCCTGGGTGTCTGGGCCGCCGTATCGGTAAGCAGTCTGCTGGTGCAGGTGGTGATGGGGCAGCTGTAAAAGAGGCGCCCGTTCGGCGGGCATGTGAACGGATCGGAGGGTAGGGCGTTTTGACCTGATCCTTCGGGATATGCCATAATCGCCGGCTTCTACGGGGGTCTATAGCTCAGTCGGTAGAGCAGCGGACTTTTAATCCGTTGGTCGCGAGTTCGAGTCTCGCTGGACCCACCAGGTTTTCCTGAGTCATCAGGCGCCTACGCCACCTTTGCGGGTGGCGTTTGTGTTTCTGGCGTGCCGCTGTGACGCAGGCGCCAGCACCGCCCCAAGGCGTTGCTCAACTGGTCGGGATTTCCGCCTGGGCGGCAAGCCAGAAGACCTCTGCGGCCTTCCCGAGCGAGGCACGGTCGCGATATAGGCGGATCTCCAGAGCGATCGACCACTCTTGGGGCGCAGCCATGACGAGGCGGCCGCGCTCTAAGTCGTCGCCGACAAGCATCTGCGGTAGCCAGGCCAGGCCGCGGCCGTCGAGTGCCATCGTGCGCAGCACCGAAGCCAGATGGGCCGTCAGGACATTCGGCGCGTGCAGACGATCGAGAATCTGCCCATTCAACACGCGCAGGATGCGGCCCAGGCCCGACTCGGCGCTGTAGTTCAGCAAATGGACAGCAGTCGACTTGCCTTCGGCTGGAAGTCGATGGACCGGGCGACCATGCTTATCGGGTGCTGATACCGCAATCAGCCGATCCGTGCCGACGACCAGATTCGGGCACCCGGCCTCGTCCAACGGACCGCGTACTTGAGCATGACCGTAAGCAAGCATGAATTGCGCCTTGCTCTGCAGGATCAGCGCTTCGCATTTCTGTTGCGTGTTCGAGTCCAGCTGAATCGGTCCGACAGTCGTGCGGGTTTCCAGCGCACGCAGCCAGCGGGGCATGAAGGTGAACGACAGCGTATGCGTGGAGGCGAAGCGCAGCGTCGTGGAGCTTGCCTGGGCGATGGCGCGGGCTTCGCCGGGGATGCGAGTGACCTCTGCCTGCAGATCCTGCGCTACCTGGCGGAACCAATGTCCTGTTTCGGTCAGTCGAACGGGTTGCGTGCTGCGGTCAAACAAGTCGACACCGAGCCACTCTTCCAGAGCCCGCACGCGCCGGCTGAATGCCGGTTGCGTCATGTGGCGTTCGTCGGCCGCGCGCGAGAAGTTGCCGCTGGTTGCCAGCGCGAAGAAATCATCGAGCCACGAAAAATTTATGGTCATGGCGATGCTTTCAAAGCATCAAAAACAAGATAAACGGCATTGGTCAGGATCGGGCTTTTTGATGATTATGTCGGAATTGTAATCCCAGCCAACTCACAGGAAACCGCCGTGAAGATTGTTGAAATTCGCGAGAAGACCATCCCTATCAATTCTGCCATCCGCAACGCCTACATCGACTTCAGCAAGATGAACCTAAGCCTTGTGGCTGTCGTCACCGACGTGATCCGCGACGGCAAACCGGTGGTGGGCTACGGCTTCAACTCCAACGGCCGCTATGGCCAAGGCAGCATGATGCGCGAACGCTTCATCCCGCGCATCCTGGAGACCGCACCCGACGATCTGGTCGATGCCAACGGCAAGAACCTCGATCCGCACAAGATCTGGGCGGCGATGTTCAGGAACGAGAAACCGGGCGGTCATGGCGAGCGCTCGGTGGCCATCGGCACTATCGACATGGCCGTGTGGGACGCCGTAGCCAAGATCGAGGGCAAGCCGCTATTTCAGCTGCTTTCCGACCGCTACAGCGACGGCAAACCCGACCGCGAGATCTTTGTCTATGCCGCCGGCGGCTACTACTACCCCGGGCAAGACTACAGGAAGCTGCAGGACGAGATGAAGAGCTACATCGACCGTGGCTACAGGGTGGTCAAGAAGAAGATCGGCGGCGCTTCGCTTGATGAAGACCTGCGCCGCATCGACGCCATCATGGAAGTCCTGCAGGACGGCCAGAAACTGTGCGTGGACGCCAATGGCCGCTTCGACCTGGAGACGGCGATCGCCTATGCCAAGGCGCTGTCGCAATACGACCTGTTCTGGTACGAGGAACCGGGCGACCCGCTGGACTTCGAATTGCAGTGCACGCTGCGCCAGTACTACAAGAACCCGATGGCCACCGGAGAGGATCTGTTCTCGATGCAGGACGCGCGCAACCTGATTCGCTACGGCGGCATGCGCCCCGACCGCGACTGGCTGCAGTTCGATTGCGCGCTGAGCTACGGCCTGGTCGAGTAT
>CALGFL010000131.1 GCA_937881145.1 uncultured Bordetella sp. | reverse complement strand
GATGGCGGCGAGGATGGAGGCGCGGACGCCGACGTCAACGCCGATGCGGCCAGCGACGCGGACGCCGAGACCGACGCCGGCCTCGATGCGGACGTGACGGATGCGTCGGATGCGTCGGACGCGGACGCCGCCACACCGAGCGACGACGGCAAGCTCGCGAGCGCGGTGGGTGGCGAGAACTTCACGTGTGCCCTCTACGCCACGGGCAACCTGTACTGCTTCGGCGGAAACGAGAGCGGCCAGCTCGGACGCGGCGACACCGTGCCCGAATTCGAGCGCGCACTGTTCGACGACGATGCGACCGGCATCCTGCCGCGCCTGGTTGCCACGCGTTTCGGCTTTCACATCGTGCGCATCGAACGCCGCGTCGCAGGGCAGGTCTTGGCCTTCGACGAAGTCCAGGCCGACATCGCGGCCTTCCTCGACCAGCAGGTGCGGCAAAAGGCGATGCGGCAATTCGTGCAAGTGCTCGCCGCGGGCGCGCGGATCGAAGGCCTGCCGCCGGACAGCTTCGGTAATGCGAACGGACCGTTGGTCCAATAGAGGAGGGCGGCAATGGGGATCGCAGGCAAGGATGTCGTGTCGCGACAGGCATGGGCGGTGCTGCTGGCCAGCACGCTCGCCTTCATGGTGTGCTTCATCGTATGGATGATGTTCGGGGTGCTCGGCGTCCCGCTGCGCGAAGAACTGCGGCTCAACAGCACCGAGTTCGGCCTGTTGACCTCGACGCCGGTGTTGACCGGCGCCTTGATGCGCTTGCCGCTGGGCGTATGGACCGACCGCTTCGGCGGCCGGGCCGTGATGACGATATTGCTCGTGGCCTGCTCGATTCCCGTGTACGCGGTCAGCTATGCCACCGCGCTCTGGCAGTTTTTGGTGATCGGACTTTTCCTCGGCTGCGTGGGGGCTTCGTTCGCGGTCGGCACGCCGTATGTCGCGCGCTTCTTTCCGGCGTCGCGCCGCGGTTTCGCAATGGGGTTCTTCGGTGCGGGCACCGTCGGCGCCGCGGTCAACCTGTTCATTACGCCCATCCTGCAAGCCAGCTACGGTTGGCGTTTCGTGCCGCGCGCCTACGCGGTGATGCTGCTCGCGACGGCGCTGATCTTCTGGCTGGCCTCTGCAAAGGATCCGGGCGCGGGCAAGCAGGGCGGCTCGTGGCTCGATTCCTTCAAGGTGCTGCGCGATCCACGGGTATGGCGGCTGTGCCAGTACTACTCGATCACGTTCGGCGGCTTCACCGCGCTGTCGCTGTGGATCCCGCAGTATCTGAAAGCGGAATACGGCATGTCTCTGATCGTGGCATCGGCTTTCGCGGCGGGATTTTCGCTGCCCGGTTCGGTGCTGCGCGCGGTCGGCGGCGCGCTGGCCGATCGGCTGGGCGCCCACAGCGTCACCTGGTGGGGCTTGTGGGTCGCCTGGGGCTGCCTGTTCCTGTTGTCCTATCCGCCGACCGACTTCGTCGTCCATACCCTGGACGGTACGGCCGCGCTGCATCTGAATACCCCGGTAGCGGTTTTCATCCTGCTCATCTTCGTGCTGGGCGCCGTGTTCGCCTTCGGCATGGCCTCGACTTTCAAGTACGTGGCCGACGATTTCGCGCAGAACATGGGCGTCGTCACCGGCATCGTGGGCCTGGCCGGCGGCGTGGGCGGCTTTCTGCTGCCGATTCTCTTTGGCGCGCTGCTCGATTTCTTCAGAGTCCGCTCGACCTGCTTCATGCTCCTGTTCGGGGTGGTCTGGGTGTCGCTGATCCTGATCTACCTGTCGGAAATCCGGCGCACGCCGATCGACGGGACCTCCAAGGTATGATCTGGGCAGGCGCGCGCGCCGCGAAACATCAAAATAAAACCGGGCAATTTGCCCGGTTTTTCTATGCGGTGCGATCAGGCTCCGCTGCCGGCCGGCCCTATTTCAGCGTGAACTTCTCGACCAGATGCGCAAGCGATTTGGCCTGATCGTCGAGCGATTGGGCTGCCGCGGCCGCCTCTTCGACCAGCGCCGCATTTTGCTGGGTACCCGAATCCATCTGTGTGATCGCGTCGTTGATCTCTTCGATGCCCGAACTCTGCTCGGCGGTGGCAGCCGAAATTTCGGTCATGATGTCCGTCACGCGCTTGACTGCCTGCACGACTTCATCCATGGTCCTGCCGGCTTCTTCGGCGAGCTGCGAACCGTTGCCTACGCGCTCGACCGAGGTGGTGATCAAGGCTTTGATTTCCTTGGCCGCCTGCGCGCTGCGCTGCGCGAGGCCGCGCACTTCGCCCGCGACCACCGCGAAGCCGCGGCCGTTTTCGCCGGCGCGCGCCGCTTCCACCGCCGCGTTCAGCGCGAGGATGTTGGTCTGGAACGCGATGCCTTCGATCACGCCGATGATGTCGCCGATGCTCTTGGCGCTTTCGTTGATGTCGGTCATTGTCGCCACCACGCGGCCTACCACCGCACCGCCTTTCTCCGCGATTTCCGAGGCATTTTCGGCGAGCGCGCTGGCCTGCTTGGCGTTATCGGCGTTCTGGTGCACCGTCGAGGTCAGCTCTTCCATGCTGGTCGCGGTGCGCTCGAGCGCGATCGACTGCTGTTCGGTGCGCTTGGACAGATCGAGGTTGCCCATCGAAATCTCGCCGGCCGCGAGCGAGATCGTCTCGGCGCTCGTCGCGATTTCCCCCACGATGCCCGATAGGCTGGCTTGCATGTCGCGCAGCGCGGCCAGCATGCTCGAGTTGTCGGTGCGTTTGAGCTTGATCTGGCCGGACAGGTTGCCCGCTGCGATGTGGGTCGCGATCGCCTTGGCGTAACCGGGTTCGCCGCCGAGCTGCGAGGTCAACCGCCGCACCACGACTTCGCTGATGAGGAATGCGAGCACGATGAGCGCGATCGTCATGGCGGCGATCATCACGAACGACGAGCGGTAGACGGCGTCCGAGGCGCTGATGGTTTCCTTGGCGCCGATGCCGCATTGCTGCACGAGCGCGTCGATGGTCTTCTCGAGTTTGCCGGTCTCCACGAGCAGCGACACGTCCTGCATGCCGACCTGCCAGTTCATCTGCGACAGGTCGAGCGACTGCGCCTGGATCAATTTGACGAATTTTTCCAGATCGGCGGCCCAGGTCTTGGTGCCGGTATCGAACTGCTTGGCCAGCGCGACCGCCTTGGTGTCCGACGGGTTCAGATACTGCGACAGCGTTTTCATCTGCGTCGTCAGCTGCGTGGCATTGACCTGAATGTCATTGCCCAGCTCCACGCGCTCTTTCGCGGTGGTCGCGGTGAGCAGCATCTTCTGTGCGCGGCTCGCCCGCAGCATCGCCGCGCGCGCTTCCTCGGCCGCGAGGCTCACGACATAGCCCTGTTCATAGATCGATTGGGTGGAGTTGTGCAGGCGGCTGCTTTGCTTGAGCGAGAAAGCACCGATGGCAAACGTGCCCACCAGGACCAGGGCGAACGCGAGCCGGAGCATCGTTTTCACGGCCATGGGCCGCCGGGCGCGCGCCTTCTTCTTTACCGCCGACCCGCCCTGCGCTGGCTTATCGTTGGACAGAAGTCTCGCATCCGGGCGTTTCCCGAATGCAATTGCTGGTGCTTTCATGTCGCCTCTCGGTAATTGATTTTGTATTTGCACTCGCACGGCCGTGCATGGGCCTGATTTTATTAAAAAAAA